>CADCQE010000126.1 GCA_902803505.1 uncultured Lachnospiraceae bacterium
AAATCACTAAAGGCACTTGGAAAAGTGATCAATCGTCCGAAGATCGATCTTCCAAACAAGGTAATAGAGCATATGGCCGCATTTGCAGTCAGCAATCCTGTGGAGTATTACAAATATGCCGTAAATGATGCGGATATCGTGGTTTCCTTCTGTTCTGAACTGTTCAGATGTAACAGACAGGTTCCCATGACTTTATCCAGTGCGGCTGCATCATCCATGTACGGAAGCATAAAGGAATACTTCGGAGTAACCAAGAAAGCAGATTATGACAGGATTTACAGGGGGTTAGAGATGTTAGATGAAGGCGTAATACCATCAAAAGATGAATGTATGAAATTCCTGAAGGCAACCCGTTATGTACCGATAAGGGATAACCCGGATGCCAAACTTGTTTCGGAATATTTTGAGGAAGCATATACCGGAGGGTTTAATGCTTCCTTTTATATTGGGTGGATCACTGATCATACGACGGATTTTGACCTCCAGAATGCATATCCGACCGCTATGGCCAATATCATTGATATCGATTGGGAGCAGAATGTGAGAGATTTTCCAAGAAATTATGAGCTTACCTGGCAGGATCTGATGAATCCGCTTATTCCGGCAGTAGCTGTCGGTGACTTTGATTTTCCCGATGACTGCTACTGCCCAAACATCCCGGTTCCGGTCAAAGGCGGAATGAAGATATATCCAAGACATGGAAGGCATGTATATATGGCGGGACCTGATATGTATCTGGCATTGAAGCTGGGGGCAAAGATCAAGATATTCCGCGGTTTCACCTGCATGATGCGCCAGACAAAAGACGGAAAGCCTTCCCAGTGCCTCGCTTATGCCGTTACCAACCTTGTCCAGGATCGAATGAGAGCAAAAATCGAATACAAGGATAATCCTCTTGTTGAGAAGAGCCTGAAAACAATGGTTAACAGCTGCTATGGCAAGACTGCTCAGAATGTAAGCCCGAAAACACGATACAACGCCAAAACAATGGGGCGTGTGGATGCAGAACCTTCAACAGTAACAAGCCCCTATCATGCAACGTATACCACGGCACTTGTCAGATGTATGCTCATTGCCTGCATCAATCAGCTTCATGATATGGGATATCATGTGTATTCCGTTACTACAGACGGATTTATCACAGATGCTCCGACAGAGGTTGTCCGCGGACTGGATGCATACGGTTTCGCCAAGATCTTTCAGAACGGACGATATATTCTCAACCAGACACATGAAGCTTGTGATGCCAACCAGGTATGGGAACCGAAGCACTTTAATGACACCTTCCTCAATATCACTACCCGAGGTAATGTAGCCGTCAACGATAAAGGTGTCCTTGCTCATAATTCATACACTACCGGTGAAGTTAAAGACAGCCGTGCTGACAGAGATGCGTATATCCTTGCAGTTCTCTCACGTGAAGGTAGGCTTAAATGCCATACAAAGGTATGGACGGAGTTTTCAGAGATCGTTGAACGAAAACACGACTTCCATGTGACCGAAATGATACGGCAACTCTCCATGAATTTTGACTATAAGCGCTGCCCGATTGTTGCTACAGCAGTCGATACTCCTGTTCATTATGACAGTGTAGACAGCAAGTATTCGGTTGATACGATCATTGCTGAATATGATACCCGCCCCTTTGATGATGCAGAGGAATTCCTTAATTATCGTAATACGATGCAGAACGAGGATTGCGTCAAAGTCACTGCCGATCTTGAAAGAGTCAAGGTTAAATCCACCGTTCAGACCAAGGGATATATCGGAAAAGATCTTCCTCGAAAGATACTGCTTTCCATCCTTATGGGATATCGCTCCGGATTATATCGGATCCCGGCTCTTGATGGTTTGAAACAGTCCGAGGTTATAGAGGTCGTGAACGGATGGGGAATTTCCATCATATCCCTTAATGACTGGAAGAACTGCTCCCGCACCAAGCGACAGGAAAATATGCTGCCCAGGGAGCTTATCGAAGAAACCCTTCAAAAGATCATAAAGCTGTCGGAAGGATGATCATCTTACCCGGCAGGCACGGCTTAAAAAGCAGCCGTGGCGATTTACCGGAAATGAGACCGATGCTTTTCGCACCGGCCCATTTCCTCCCGGATCGGTCGATACCTGAACACTGCGAAGGAGCAAACAGTCCACCGGACTGTTATGCTCTTTCTTCGTTTACCGGATCGTCGAGCTGAATATCACTTCCTGTCGGAACCGATATTCATGCTCTCGACCCGGCATCAGGCATCTTCCTCCCGGCCAAATCGCAAAACCACAAATCACCTGCCGCCGACCGCCTAAGCTTCTAAATCGGCTCTGGGTGATTAGGCAAGTTTCGCATTGTGGCAAGC
>CADCQE010000127.1 GCA_902803505.1 uncultured Lachnospiraceae bacterium
AAAATATTTCCCAGCATCAGCGGAAACGCAAACAGAATGACCTGTTTTACGATCGATCCCTGCGTCATGTCCCGTGTGCTTTTGAAACTGCTCATGTATCCGCCCCCTTCATCCATCGTTCAGGCAGCATACTGATGAACACCAGGCCCTGTCGTATCATACTTCGGCATATCAGACTTCGTCGCATCAGGCTTCGTCCCGTTTGACAGGTGCTTCTTTGGACTGTGGCTTTATTTCTCAAGAAGACTTTCCATGCTGCATCCGAGAACCCTGGAGATACGATAAAGGGCATCGGAACTCGCTTTGTTGATGTCCTTGTTCCGCTGCTCATACTTTGGTGATGTCCAAAGAAGCTACATTTCCATATGATCTACCAGCTCACCATGGATCTCCAGTATGTCCTTCATGTCGATTTCAACATTCTGATGCCCGTAGCCCTGAGTTCTTGCCAGTACGACTTTTCCTTTGTCCTTATCAATCCGATTTATCTGTTCAACCGCTGTTTCATACCGGCCGCCGGCCTTCAGTGGATCAGGAATAAAATATGTGATGAAAACCGTTGGCTTCCCGCCAGCACTGATCACATCATTTACCAAGTTCAGTTTCCGATCCAGAGCCTCCAGTTCTCCTTCCTCCAATTCGATCTTTCTTTCCACGATTCTCGCTTCCTCGCTTACCATGTCATCATACCCGGTGAGGGCAGCAAATGGTGCAAACTGCGCGGCGCGGTCGTAGAGGGACATATGAGGACGGGTCGGGCTTTGCCAGTGCGGATGGTCAATAATGTCCGCATAGACGATCCTTGGATCTGGTTCTTTAATTCTTCTGGTCATGGCTCACTCCGTTCATCCGGCTTTGTTTTTTCTTTGTGGACTCTCCCGAGGCGTGACCGCCAATCTGCTGGTTGCGCAGGATAGTGGTCGCGCCCTCCTGAAGGTTCATGCCCTTTAAAATAGCGTTCTTTCCGAACTTTTCTTTGAGCAGCAGGGAGGCTTCCTGCATCCGCCTTTCTTTTTCGTCAGCAGCTTTTTCCTGCTGTTTCTTCTTTTCCAGGGCATCATAATCCACAAAGAGACTCATCTGCTCGGGTGTTTCAGGCGGGATCTCATTCTCAGGGATCAGGTTTGCAGCGACAACGGTGATGCGCCTTACCATCAGATCGGGATCGATGATCCGGTCATACAGCTCCATCATGACAGACATGATGCGCCGGGTAGAACTGGTCCATCTGTCGATATGCCCTGTCCCATGAGCGTGCTCAGGAGCAATGCGGCCATAGTAATCAGGTTTCACTTTCCCTTTGTACCGCTTTCCGGTTTTTGCCACCCTGAAAGTGGAATCGGCGATTGAGCGTCCGTGGAAATCATACTCAATACTTGTCTTATCATAGTTAATGGTTAAAATGACCTGCTTTGTGACCATGTGCTTTTTCACAAGGTCCAGGACAAGCAGCTCCGTCATCTCCCGGACTATAAGCTTTGCTTTCTCCGTGTCATACGGCTCCATGAGAACCTGGCCGGAAGAAATGCTGTTTGTTTCAGGTTTATAATTTTTTATGCCAGAGATGGTCGTTGGTTCCCAGCCCCAGGCGTGGTCGATCAGCAATTCTGCATTGATGCCGAGAGAGGAGTACAGCATATCCTCATTCTGCTCACTCAGCCTGGCGACATCGCCCATGGTGTAACAGCCCATTTTCTCAAGTTTGGCGGCGATGCCTTTTCCCACGCGCCAGAAATCAGTGAGCGGCCTGTGGCACCAGAGCAGTTCCCGGTAGGTTTTCTCGTCAAGTTCTGCAATTCTTACACCGTCCTTATCGGGATCTACATGCTTCGCGACGATATCCATGGCGACCTTGGCGAGAAACAGGTTTGTTCCTATTCCGGCTGTAGCAGTAATCCCGGTTTCGTAAAGGACTTCCCTGATCATTGTGATTGCCAGCTCATGAGCAGTCATATGGTATGTGTTAAGGTACCCGGTAACATCCAGGAAGACCTCATCAATGGAGTAGACATGGATATCGTCGGGACTCACATATTTTGTATAAATGGAGAAAATCTTCGTACTGATTTCCTCATAAAGTTTCATGCGCGGCGGCGCGATGATGTAGGAAAGCTCCAGAGACGGATCCGCTTCCAGTGCCTGTGCATCAGAGGAAGAGGACGTGAAGTAATACATGCCATCATCATCCTTTGGCAGGATAGCGAGTGCCATGGCTTTCCGGAACCTCTCTGCATTCACTTCCTTCACGCGTTTTACAACCTCGAAAAGACGCGCTCTTCCTGGGATGCCATGTGCTTTGAGGCTGGGAGATACTGCAAGGCAGATCGTTTTTTCTGTCCGGGAAGCGTCCGCAACGACAAGGTTTGTGGTCAGGGGGTCATAGCCGCGATCCACAGCTTCTGCGGAGGCGTAAAAAGACTTGAGATCGATACTGATTATGACCAAGCCATCACCTCCAAAATCTGATAAACAAGCGAAGAGAAGTCCAAAAACTGGAAGACAGCCAAAGGGGTAGGGAGCCTTCCAGTTTTCATATTAAGTCTGAGAAAAGTATACCATAGGAATACTGGTTTTTCCAGATGAGATAGACCTTGTCCTTGTTGATTTGAAGATGCGAGAATGCACCGTATTTCCCGGAATTATTTACAATAGAGTTGTAATCAGAGTTGAAAAAGCATATCATAATGATGAGATGAAGAAGAATATATGAGCCCCTTTCATTCCATGGAGAAAATAGTGACAGTATACGGGTTATAAAGGAGTAAATCAGATGGAAGAAAAGAAAGAATTGGACGCAGTACGCAGAGGGCCAGGATGTGCTGGCCATCCATAAGCGGAGGGGTTCCAACGGTACCACGTAAGAACGACCATAAGGAGGAGTACCAAGAAGGTTTCCGGTAACAAGAGGCTGACGATCTCCTCTGCTGTAAAGTGACTGCTAAGAAAGGTCTGGAAAAAGGCAAGACTTACACACTTAAGTACAAAGTACGGATCAAAGAAACCAGGAACTGCAAGGCAACGAAGTATGTCACCAGGACAGTGAAGGTTAAGATTAAGAAGTAAGTGATTCCTCTGACAAAGAAAGTATGACTTATAATAATATCAAGAACAATGTGGCAAAGCGTATCGCAGCTTATCGTTATTGATTCACTTCCGCGGCAGGAATAGAAAAAATAGCCGGCGCCTTTACGGGGCGCCGGCTATTACTGCTTCAATCCTCCAAAACGGTCACTTGTATCGCAGCTTTACTCCAAAACGGTCACTTGTATCGCAGCCTTCTTCCCGCTTTTCAAGGATATTGTAAGCTGCGCCTTTCCAGGCCCTTTCCCCACAAGCATTCCATTTTCGTTCAGTACTGCGACCGACTCATCGGAACTGCTCCAAGTGATGTTTTTATTCGTCCCTTTGATCGGCAGCCTGTAAATCTCTCCCTCATACATTTCTATTTTTGTGTACGAATCTGCAGGCTCTCCGATGTAGGAGTCAATGACTTCATCCGGCTGTTCGGACAGAATCAGCGCAATATAGCTATAAGTCATATGAACCCGGAAAACGTCATCATCTACTCGTGAATCTTCAGAAGGTTCGTCAGAAGAACCGGTGAGGGTATATTCTTTTGACAAGAAATCGAAATCCTTGTCGTAATCTCTATGACGGAAGTATTTATATATGCGCAGGAAACGCTGATACTGCTCCGGGTGGTTCTTCTGGATGTCGAGACGATCAAAAATGAGTTCAACTCCGGTTTTATCCAGAGTCGGGCCTACCGGTACCTGAGGCACGATATCTTCAGTGCTGACGAAGGTGAACATCTTCATGCCTGCGCCGGTCAGGCCGTCACGATAGTAATTTGGCGCGGCAAAGGGATAGCAGAAAATAGAATCACGCTCTGCTAAATCCGTGCTCAGGATGCCGACCAGGGAGGCGTTGGCGGCGCCATAGCTGTGTCCGGTAATAAACAGAGTAGTATTCTCTTTAGTGAGATTCTGCGAATGGACGTACTCACGGAGCTTGTACGAAGCAGCCACGCCTGCTTCATAAAAACCGTCATATAACTGAGATTTTAAATCAGAAATGACATCCGCATAGGAGGAAGTGCCGCGATAGATCGCTGCCACGACATACTTCCCGTGAACTGGATTTTTACTCCTGGCAAACACCATGGCAGCACAGGAGACATCCTCCTCCTCTTCAAAGAAATAATGAACGATATTCTCAAAGCCGAGCTGGTTCAGATTGCTTTCAACCAGACTCCAGGCACTATCCCCTATCGTGCACTCGATGTTTGTAGCAAGGATGAGAGCCATAACCGTCAGG
>CADCQE010000128.1 GCA_902803505.1 uncultured Lachnospiraceae bacterium
GCTCCACCAGATCGGCCCCTCGGATCGGCATCACCCCTGCTGTAGCGGACTGCAGGTTACAGGGCCCCGCTAATGCCCCGGCTGCACGGATTCATTTAGTATACAGAGTATTCCATGAATTGTCAAATCCGCTTTCGTGAGGTATACTTACAGATATACTTGTTCGGGAATCGTTCACACGGCGGTTCCGGATCCGGCTTGGAACAGAAATGTAATGATTATACAAGGAGGAATATGGAAATGAAACGGATCGGATTACTGACCAGCGGAGGCGACTGCCAGGCATTAAATGCGACCATGCGCGGCGTCGTCAAAGGACTGAGCCACAACTGCAAGGACCTTGAGATCTATGGGTTTTTTGAAGGCTACAAGGGCCTTATCTACGGCAATTACCGCCTGCTCACTTCTGCAGATTTCTCCGGTATCCTGACTAAGGGCGGTACGATCATCGGTTCCTCCCGCCAGCCCTTCAAGCTGATGCGTGTCCCGGATGCGAAGGGACTCGACAAGGTGGAGGCGATGAAGCAGAATTATTATAAGCTCAACCTCGACTGCCTTGTCATTCTCGGCGGAAATGGCACCCAGAAGACCGCGAATATGCTCCGGGAGGAAGGGCTCAACATCATCCATCTTCCCAAGACCATCGACAATGATATCTCCGGCACGGACCTGACCTTCGGATATCAGTCCGCCATCGACATCGCTACCACGGCTATCGACCAGATCCACACAACGGCCTCCTCTCACGGGCGCGTCTTCATCGTGGAAGTCATGGGCCACAAGGTCGGCTGGCTGACCCTCTCTGCGGGCGTCGCCTCCGGTGCGGACATCATCCTGCTCCCGGAGATCCCCTATGATCTGAAGAAGGTCTGCGCCGCCATTGACAAGCGCCACAAGAGCGGGAAGAAGTTCACGATTCTCGCTGTCGCTGAGGGCGCGATTCCCAAGGAGATCGCGAAGCTGGACAAGAAGGAGCAGAAGAAGGAGATGGCGAAGATCACGGACCGCTATCCCTCGATCTCCTTCAAGCTCGCTGCAGACATCACGAAGAACACGGGCTACGAGGTCCGCGTCACCGTGCCCGGCCACGTACAGCGCGGCGGCTCACCGGATCCCTTTGACCGTGTGCTCTCCACGAAGCTCGGCGTCTATGCGGCGCAGTGCATCATGAAGGACCAGTACGGAATCATGGTGGGTATCGTGAATAATGAGATTAAGAAGATCCCGCTTGAGAAATCTGCGGGCAAGCTGAAGATGGTGGATCCGAAGGACCAGACCGTCCAGCTCGCCAAATACATGGGGATCAGCTTCGGGGACTGATCACCGAATACCAGATGGGAGGCATCACGTAAGAGCGTATGTCCTACGTTGCATTGTACAGAAAGTTCCGGCCCCGCACCTTCGAGGAGGTGAAGGGGCAGGAGCATGTCACAAGGACTTTGCGGAACCAGGTCAGGACCGGGAGACTCCAGCACGCCTATCTCTTCTGCGGCACCCGGGGAACCGGGAAGACTTCTGTGGCCAAGATCCTCGCCAGGGCAGTGAACTGCGAGAATCCACAGGACGGAGACCCCTGCGGCTGCTGCGGTACCTGCAAACGGATTCTGAGTTCCGCATCCATGAATGTGATTGAAATCGACGCCGCTTCCAACAACGGCGTCGATCATATTCGTGAGATCATCGATGAGGTACAGTACCGCCCCACGGAGGGACATTACAAAGTATACATCATCGACGAGGTGCACATGCTGTCCCAGGGCGCTTTCAATGCCCTGCTCAAGACCCTGGAGGAGCCTCCGGAATACGTCATTTTCATTCTCGCCACGACAGAGGCCGGGAAGATTCCGGTGACGATCCTGTCCCGCTGTCAGCGCTATGATTTTCGGCGCATCGACGTGGATACCATCGCGGCCCGCCTGCAGGAGCTTCTGGATGAGGAGGGCGTGGAGGCGGAGGAGAAGGCGCTGAGGTTTATCGCCAGGGCGGCGGATGGCTCCCTTCGCGACGCGCTGTCGCTTCTTGACCGCTGCATTGCATTTTTCATGGATGAGCCCCTCACTTATGAGCGGGTGCTTAAGGCGCTGGGGGAGGCGGATTCCTCCATTTTCTCAGAGCTCACACAGACCGTGCTCCGGGGAGATGCCGGCGGGGCGCTCCGTATCTTCAGCAGACAGATCTCGAAAGGAGTGGAGGTCGGCCAGTTCGTGGGCGACTTCATCCGCTATCTGAGGGATCTGCTGATCGTCCGGACTTCTTCCGGGAGTGACGCGGCGGAGCTGGTGGATGCGACGGAGGAGCAGCTTCGGGATCTGAAGGAGCTCTCGAAGGAGCTCGACCCGGAGACCGCGATGCGCTTCATTCGGGTGCTCTCCGAGCTTCTGAACCAGATGCGCTATGCATCGAACCGGAGAGTTCTCGCGGAGACCGCGATCCTTTCGCTGGCGCGGCCCCAGATGGACCACTCGGACGAGGCCTTGCTGCAGAGGCTGCAGGTCCTGGAGAACCGGCTGGAGGAGCTTGCCTCCGGCGCGCTTGTGGTCCCTAAGACCGCGGAGACGGAGGCTCCCGCCCGGGAGAAAGAGGCGATGGAGGTCCTTCCTGCTGCAGCGCCCGAGGACCTGCGGAGGATCTGCGAGGAATGGAGACAGCTGGTCGCCTCGCTGCCTGCGAGCATCCTGAAGCAGCAGCTCATGGAAAATGCGCACCCCCAGTACAACGCGGAGACCCTGGAGAACCGGCTTTACGTGGAGTTCGGGGGAGGCATGCAGGAGACCGCAGCGGATGTGGTGGCCACCGGCGACGTGTGGCGGGAGCAGCTTGAGCGGCGGATTGAGCAGCAGTACGGCCGGCATGTGGATGTGGAGTTCCATTTGAAGAAAGCGCGTCCTCAGGGCGTGCAGACGATCGACATCGATCGCATGATCGAAGAGAAGCTGAAGATGTCCGTTGAGATCGCGGATGATGACGACGATGACATGTTCTGAATATTTATTGCGGAGGTAGAGGATATGGCAAAGAGAAGCGGCGGTTACGGCGGCGGCATGCCGGGCAACATGAGCAACCTGATGAAGCAGGCCCAGAAGATGCAGCGCCAGATGGAAGAGCAGCAGAAGGCCCTTGAGGAGAAGGAGTTCATCTCCACCGTCGGAGGCGGGGCTGTGAAGCTTGTGATGAACGGGCGCAGGGAGATCATTTCCCTCACACTGGACCCGGACGCGGTGGATCCGGAGGATGTGGAGACCCTGCAGGATCTCATCGTCGCGGCATTCCGGGATGCCCTCAAGCAGATCGAAGACGAGCAGTCCTCGCAGATGAGTTCGCTGACAGGCGGGCTCGGCGGCGGCCTTGGCGGTCTTGGCGGTCTCGGCGGAGGATTATTCTGAGCAATGGATTACTTCAGCGGGCATATCAGTGACCTGATCGAGCAGCTCGCCTCCCTCCCCTCCATCGGTACGAAGACCGCCCAGCGGCTGGCCTTTCACATCATCAGCATGCCGGAGGAGAAGGTGGAGCGCCTGGCGTCAGCGCTCGTAAATACAAGAAAGAATATACGCTATTGCGAGGAGTGCCTGACCCTCACGGACGCGGACAAGTGTCCGGTGTGCCGGAATGAGCGGAGGGACCACAAGACGATTATGGTGGTGGAGACGCCCAGGGACCTGGCTGCCTATGAGCGGACCGGGAAATATGAGGGCGTGTACCACGTGCTCCACGGGGCGATCTCCCCTATGCTTGGAATCGGGCCGGATGATATACGCTTAAAGGAGCTGATGCGCCGGCTTGAGGGAGATGTGAAGGAAGTGATCATCGCAACGAATTCCACCCTTGAGGGGGAGACCACTGCGATGTACATCAGCCGGCTGATCAAGCCGACGGGGATCAAGACCACGCGCATTGCAAATGGCGTGCCCGTGGGAGGCGACCTGGAGAATATCGATGAGGTGACTCTGCTTCGGGCATTGGAGGGGAGAACGGAACTGTAGCTAAGGATGCAAAGACAAGCAGACCGAAAAGAGAAGATGAAGCTGATACGCTATGTTGCCACGGCGGCTGCCGTGGTTCTGCTTGTTGTCGCAGCAGTGTCGGTGAAGGATTACGCGGATCACAAGACCTATCACAGCTATGTCGTGGAGAAATCGGAGAAGAAAGCCGACAGTGTGTCCAAGTATGCCTATTGTGAGGGCTATGTCGTGCGCTATTCGATTGACGGCGCGGCACTCATCCGGCAGGACCTGAGCCAGGTGTGGTCCTGCTCCTATTCGATGCTGGACCCGAGGATCGACATTTGCGGCAATCACATCCTGCTGTATGACCGCCTTGGAACGGCAATACAGCTCTTCGATACGAGAGGGCCGGTGACGCAGTTCGCTGCCGACACTCCCATTCTTGAGGCGCGGATCTCGAAGAAGAACACAGTGGCGGCGCTGCAAAAGGACGGGGAGAATGTGAATTTCGTCTATTATTCGGAAAATGGCTCTCCCATCGCATCCGGGCAGTCCTCTGTCTCGGATCCCGGGTATCCTTTGGCCCTGACTGTTTCGGACGACGGCAAGAGTGTCGCCATTTCTTATCTGACGGTAGAAGGGGGCGTGGTGGGCACCAACCTGCGCTTCTATGATTTTTCCTCCAATGGGAAAAGCTCTGAGAACAATGAGGTGGGAAAGGACTCCTGGCAGGGGATCCTCACGCCGGAGATCCAGTACCTGAACGGGGACGAGTGCGTCGCATTCCGGGATAATGGATTTACCGTATATAAAGGTAGAAGATCTCCGTCGGTCTCAAGAAGTGTGGACTTTGAAAATGAGATCGTCAGCTCCTTCCACGATGGCTCCCACATGGGATTCCTGTTCCGCAGTGAAGACAGAAATCACCGCTTTGAGATGAAGATCTACACAACCAACGGCAACCTTGTCTCCACGGCCTACGTGGACCAGAACTTTACCCGCGTCCATGTCTGCGGCGGCTGGGTGGTCTTCAGCAGCAGCTCGGAGTTCAGTGTCTACAGTATGAACGGCGTCTGCCGCTACAGCGGAAATGTTCAGGCCGGCTGCGTGGCGGATGTCCTGAAGATCGGAAAGGACCGGTTGCTGACCCTGACTGACTATAATATGGAGGTGATTCGCCTGGTATGAACCTGCTGACAATACTTGTATGCGCCTATCTGCTGATCATGGCCCTGATCGGCTTGTACCGCGGGCTGATCGGATCGCTCATCTCGATGTTCCTGCTGGTTGCGGTTGTGATCCTGACCCTGCTGCTGACTCCCTTTGTGAGCAAAGTAGTGGCCGGCAGCAGCTATGTAACCACCTATTATCATAAATGGGCGGAGCAGTTTCTCAGTGCCTACACGACGAGCGGGGGCAGTGTGGACCTGTCTTCCCTGAGCCTGGGCTCTCTGCAGTCGTCTCCCTTCCAGGCCGCAGCCGCTGTACTCGCCATTCTCCTCAGCGCATCGGGAACCCCCGGGCTTACGACGGAGAAGCTGGTGGGATTCATGATCGGCCTGACCGCGACGGTGATTACCTTTGTCCTTGTCTTAGTGATTCTCCTGATTGTGCGCTTCGTCCTCGGGAAGAGAGTCCGGGAGAGCCACTTCAGCGGTGTGGACCGCTTCTTTGGACTGATCCTCGGACTGGTGAAGGGACTGATTGTCGTGTGGATCGTGCTCGCCATGCTCGACCTGCTGGCGATCTTTCCGCAGATCCGGCCTGTTGCGAACCAGATCCCGGAGAGTCCCTTCCTCAGCTGGCTGAACCAGAACAACCTGATTCGAAAGGGTGTCATCGCTCTGATTTCCAGGATGCTTGGATAGCAGCATTTGACCCTCCGTTACTATTCACGGCCGATCTGCAATCAGAACCTGTCTCATCATGCTTGCATGAATGAGACAGGTTCTGATTGCAGATAAGGCCTGTGAAGCAGGAA
>CADCQE010000129.1 GCA_902803505.1 uncultured Lachnospiraceae bacterium
AACACCCTCGGCTTCATCAACTACCAGATCATTTGGAGATATTTCAGCTGGTCCAACCAGACCCTCGCGATGATCGTCCTCTGGGCAGGCGCAATGTACCTGGCACAGAATAAGCGCAACTACTGGATCTGCGTGGTTCCCGCGACCTTCATGAGCGCGGTCTCCATGACCTACTTCATGATGGCCGGCGAGTGCATGGGCCTCATCGCGTTCTTCAAGAACAACAAGGCCGTCGGTTATCCCGTGGGCATCATCTTCGCGGTTCTCTGCTTCTTCCTCTTCATGAGAGCAGCAGGCAAAGTAGGAAATAAGAGCTCGCGCGTCGCCTGACAAGGCACATCCATTTGAATCAAATGAAAGCAAGAAGAGGGCGGGAGGCGACTCCTGCCCTTTATAGCAATTACGGAGGCAGTTTGTTATGCTATTTTCCCCCACTCCGCTGATGAGCACCATCCCGGACGAGCGCCTTGCCAAAGACCGCAAAGAATGTCTGCGCTTCGGTCCCTGCGGCGTCGGAGCAGAGGCGCTCTACCTGGGCGGGCGCTTCCTGGACCGGCGCTTCTACATTCCCTGGAGGGACGTCCGGCGCGTCTTCAAGCGCGTCGCCATGAGCAAGAACGGATTCACCGGCAAGGGAATCTTCGGCTCCATGCCCTTCCTTGTCGTTCAATTTGGAAATGGGGCCGAGAAGGATTGTCCCTTCAAACACGAACAGGATGTGGACCGCCTGCTCGCTGCGGTAGAAGAGCAGCACCCGCGGATCCCCACCCACAGCGCCGAGGCCCAGAAAAAGCTCGAGCGGGCGAGAGCCGCCGAAGAAGCGCGCTATCTGAAGAAGCTCAGCCCTAAGGCCGCAGATGCCGTGAGCGCACTTGCGGAGGACCGGAGCTATCTCGAGGAGAAGCCGGAGCTGTCAAACGCCCTTGTGCTTGCGGCAAAGCAGAAGCGGGTGATCGACCAGATCCCGCGCTCCATGCGGATCGGGGGCATCGTGCTTGCTGTGCTCTCCCTGGGGGGGATCGCCTTTGGAATCGCCGGTTTGCTCACTCATTTCCAGTTCGCACCTTTCTTTCTTTTAGGCGGAGCCGCCCTCTTCTTCCTCGTGCTCTCGAGCAACGTCCTTCCGGGAAAATGGAACAACAGGGCCTACGCCGCGCGGGAGTGGGAGAGTGCCGTCCGGGCGATGCGGGAGTATCTGGCCGGACGCCCCGCGTTCGCCCTCTCCCCGCAATATGCCCACCCGATTGTGCTGACCCGCATGATCCGCGTGATCCGGGAGGGCCGGGCACAGGACGCGGCCGCTGCCCTTGCGGCAGTGAAGGAGGACCTTAAGGCCCTCAATTCCTCCGTGAAGGTGTCCCAGCAGGAGTTCGATGAAGTTACCACAGTGAAACCTCTGTTCCTCGTCTGCAATTATCAGGACGAGCCCGATCGATAAGGAGGATGATATGGCGGAGCTGTCAGCATTTTTAAAGGAAGAAGGAATCTCCCCGGCGCTGCTGCAGAAGGTGGAGGAATTCCGGAAGCAATATCCGGTCCAGGCGGACTGCGCTTCCCGCGTCCCCGACCCCGAATACCTCTACTACGGCCGCAAGACCTGGGAGCTGGCCATCGCGGCCATCCTCTCCGGCAACCATCTGCTGCTGGCGGGGCCCAAGGCCACCGGGAAAAATGTGCTCTGCGAGAACCTGAGCGCTCTCTTCGGACGCCCCTTGTGGAACATGTCCTTCCACGTCGGCACGGACGCGGCCTCTCTCGTCGGAACCGACACCTTCGACGGGCAGGCGGGCTCCTTCCGCCCCGGCCCCGTCTGGCTGTGCGCCAAGAAGGGCGGCTTCGGCATCCTGGACGAGATCAACATGGCGAAAAATGAAGCTCTGGCCGTCCTCCACGCAGCCCTCGATTTCCGGCGGGTGCTGGACGTCCCCGGCTACGACCGGACCGAGCTCCGCTCCGAGACCCGCTTCATCGCGACGATGAACTACGGCTACGCCGGAACCAGGGACCTCAACGAGGCCCTGGCCAGCCGCTTCGTCGTCCTCAACATGCCGGTCATCGCCGAGGAGGACCTCGGCAAACTGATCTCCCGCCGCTATCCCTCCATCCGCCCGAAGCTCAGGGATCAGTTCGTAAAGCTCTACACCGAGCTGGAGCGGAAAGCGGAGAGCGCCGAGATCTCGGATTCCGCCGTGGATCTGCGCGGGCTTCTGGACGCGCTCTCCCTGATGGCGCAGGGCCTGAGCTCCGGCGACGCCCTGGAAATGGGCATCGTCAACAAGAGCTTCGACAACTACGAGCGCGGGCTCATCCGCGACGTCATTTCCGCGCGCATTCCCTCGGATCTGACGAGCGAGCTGGTATTTGAGGCATGATTAAGAAGCAGTACACGGGAAATGCCCGGCGCGCAAGGAACATCATCTGGAACGCCGCGGGGCGCTATGACTTCGACCCGCCCTTCATGGCATTTTTTGCAAATGGAGTCCCGGATACCTATTTCAACATGGTGGCAGGGCTGGTGGCGAAGTGGCTGGACCTGCCTTCGATCCTCCATTTCTTTCTGGAATATGAGAGCGATCACCGCGCAGCCGAATTCGACGATCTCCTGTGGCTGGGCCTGGAGAACTGCGTCTACGAGAAGGAGCTGCCCGAGCGGCCGCATCTCGAGGCGCTGAGGAAGCGCCGGGCTGAGCGCTTCTACGAGGAGCAGGCCTCCTATTCCCGCCAGCAGATGGCGTACCAGAGCATGATGGTCTACACGCAGCAGGAATTCCGCTGGGCCGGGATCTCCGGCCGGCGCCGCCCGCTCATGACGCCCCGCGAGGCGCGGATGGCGGAAGCGCTCCGCTTCTCCGGGAGCCTTGGCACCGAGGAGCTGCTTACGGAGATGCGCCGTTTTCTGATGGATTTCTTCCACTATGACCCCGGGCGGAGCCGGGAGAAGCGCGGCATCGGTGCAAACCCGCTGCTCCGCGCGATCCTCCGCCATGAAGGAAATGCGAAAGACCGCCTTCTGGTCCGCATGGGCAGCGGAGAAGGAAATCACCCGAAGGCCGTGCAGCAGCGCCATATCCGGACGATACGGAGAAGCGACCCGACGGAGAAAGACGCCGCCTATATCCGGGACGTGTTCGGCCGCAGCCTCCTGTCCGAGGGCGAGCTGCGGATCCTTGAGCGCGAGCTCTGCATCGGATCCGATGAGGGCTGCCGCCTGTGGGTCACCCGGGGTGACAAAGTGGAGACGACAGACAAGGACGCGCTGGAAGTGCGGGAGAGCGCGGCGCGGCAGCAGAAGAAGAACGAAGAGTGGTTCCGGGAGCACGCGGCGCTCCTAAGTGGAAGCATGCGCGCCCTCGCGGCCAAGCTGGAGACAGTACTTTCTTCCTATTATATGCATGTTCCGGAGATGTCCCGTGCCGGGCGTGTCCGGAGCGAAGTCGTCTGGCGTCTGCCGGTGATCAACGACAACCGGGTCTTCCTCCGCAGCGGCGAAGAGACAGAGCCCGAGCTCTGCGTGGATCTCCTGCTGGATGCCTCCCAGTCCCGCATGCACTCCCAGGAAGTGCTCGCGGCGGAGGCCTGGATCATCTGCCGGAGCTTTGAGAAGAACCACATCCCCGTGCGTGTCCACATGTTCCGCTCCTTAAGGGGCTTCACTGTCCTCGAGTGCCTCCGCAGCTTCGGCGAGCGGGACAGCCGCGCCCTCCTGCGCTACTACGCCGGCGGCTGGAACCGGGACGGCCTCGCCATCGAGGCCCTCGCGAGGATGGGGGACGGGCACTCGGCACACAGCTTTGCCGGGGCAGGCAGCATCTCTTCCGGATCGGCCTTCGGTGGGGCAGGCACTGGTTTCTCCGGTCCTGCTTTCGCCGGGATGGACAGCAGTGCTTCCGTCCAGGGGAAGACCCGCTTTCTTCTGATCCTTACCGACGCCGCCCCCAACGACTCGCACCCCCTCGCCGCCGAGGGCCTGAACCTCCCGAAAGAGTACGAGGGCGCCGCCGCCGTCACCGCCGCTCAGGAAGCCGTCCGCATCGTCCGTTCCCAGGGCCTCCGCGTCGGCGCCGTCTTCCACGGCAACACCAGCCATCTCGAGAACGTGCACCAGATCTACGGGCAGAACTACGTCCGCATCCGGCAGGCAAGCCAGCTCGCCGAAGGAGTCAGCGAGCTGTTCCTGAAGCTCATGCGCGGGGGGAAATGATGCTTCCCACCCCTTTGACCCGACCCTCATCCCATGCTATAATGGAACAACCAACACAATGCACGAAGCAAAGCACAAAACCCCACAGACCACCTCCCCGAGGTGGCCTGTCCTGTCTTCCCCACATTTGTGATATCATCACGAGAGCAATGCAAAGGAGGTCACAATGTTTAACTTTCAGTACTACACCCCCACCAGGATCATCTTCGGCAAAGGCACAGAGAACCAGGCCGGCCAGCTCATAAAGGAGCACGGCGGCAGCAGCGTTCTCATCCATTACGGCGGCCAGAGCGCCCTGCGCTCCGGCCTCATCGACCGCATCAAGGCATCCTTGGACCAGGCGGGCATCCCCCACGTGGAGCTGGGCGGCGTCGTTCCGAACCCACATCTGAGCAAGGTCCGCGAGGGCATGGCCCTTGCGAAAGAGAACGGCGTGGACTTCATCCTGGCCGTTGGCGGCGGGAGCGTCATCGACTCCGCAAAAGCCATCGCCTACGGACTGGCGGATCCGGACCACGATGTCTGGGAGCTATTCCAGCACACAAGAACTGCTACTGCCTGCCTCCCCCTCGCGACAGTGCTGACCATCGCGGCAGCCGGCAGCGAGATGAGCAACAGCTGCGTCATCACAAATGCAGAGACAGGAGAGAAGCGCGCCTACGACGACGACATCTCCAGGCCGAAATTCTCCATTATGAATCCGGAGCTCACGATGACGCTCCCGGACTATCAGACCGAATCCGGCTGCACGGACATCATGATGCACACCATGGAGCGCTACTTCACCCAGGGCGGCAACATGGAGATCACCGATGTCATCGCCGAGGGCCTGCTCAGAACCGTGATGAAATATGCCGAGATCCTTCACTCAGATCCGGGCAACTACGAAGCCCGCGCCGAGATCATGTGGGCCGGCTCCCTCGCTCACAACGGCCTGACCGGCTGCGGCAATGACGGCGGCGACTTTGCCACCCACATGCTGGAGCACGAAATGGGCGGCATGTTCGACGTCACCCACGGCGCCGGCCTCGCAGCGGTGTGGCCGAGCTGGGCCCGCTACGTCATGGACAATGACATGGACCGCTTCGTCCGCTACGCCGTCGAGGTCATGGGCGTAGAGCGCAAAGCAGGCATGAGCGACAAAGAAGTGGCCCTCGCCGGCGTCAGCGCGATGGAAGACTTCTATCACAGGATCGGCATGCCCGTGAACATGAAGGAGCTCGGCATCGCTCCCACGGATCAGCAGATCGAAGAGATGGCCGACTCCTGCCTGCGCGCCACAGGCGGCGGCATCGGCTCCGCGAAGCGCCTCACAAGAGAAGATATGATCGCGATCTATAAGATGGCGAGAGAGTGAGCAGCAATCAGACAATGCTTTGACTTAGGCCGGGCTGTCTCATTGTGAGGCGGCCCGGCCGGATTTTGCTTCAGCAGGCGCTCCCGCGGAGCACTTTGGCACGGACGGACTCATTTCCCCGAGAACAGCTTCGAGAGCATGGCCACGCTTTTCTGCTTGCTCTGCATAGAGGGGTGCACATAGCGGTTCAGCGTGATGGTGATGCCCGAGTGCCCGAGGATCTCACTGACGCACTTGGCGTCAATCCCGATTTCTATGCATCTCGTTGCAAATGT
>CADCQE010000130.1 GCA_902803505.1 uncultured Lachnospiraceae bacterium
AAAAAAGCGCTGATCAGTGCATCCTCATTGAGGCGGATGGCCTCCCTGAGTTTCTCCATATCCACGGTAATCATGGAGCCCAGGTTCAGCCGGTCCACGCTTCCGGCCTCTGCAAAAGGCAGTCCCGTGAACACATTAACTTCCGGAGACGCGAGCTGCTCCTTCACAATCCTGCTCTCAGAAGCATATTGGATTGTGCTCTCCAGCAGAGAATAGGGATAACAGATCCCGGCATTGAGTGACCCGGTGCCGAATTGGTTCATGGGCTTGACGACGCCGACGATCTCAAGATCGCTGCCGTCTTTCACGAGCTGCATCAGATAGTCCGGATCTCCCTTGTTGTCAATCCACAGATTCGAGTCCCCGTGATAGACATAATAATCGGAGCTGTTCACAATCTTAAAGGATCTTCCAAGAAAGTCGCTGTAATTGTACACGGGTGTCTCAGTCTTCTTGCTGCCCTTAAACTCTCCGTGCAAAAAAGACTGAATCATCTGGTCGAGTTCTGCAGGGTCGCGCATGCCAAGGACGTACAGGAGGTAATCAACGATCTTCCCGTCTCCTGTAAGAACCAGGACGCATTCGTTCGCATTTTCGGGCCAGTGCCCTGCCTTGACTTCGTAAGTCCCTTTGTAGAGCTCCTCGTGCTGCGGCATGCAGGAGAACATATTTGTACTGATCTGTGAGGAGAACATGGAGCTGTCAACGGAGGACAGAGGCAGTCCGGTGGCATCCAGTGTGGAGTCAGGGCAGACGCAGCGCACACTGTCCCCGTACTCCAGGTAAATCTGGGGCTGCACAGAATACATATATTCTACAATCCCGTAATCGGTGAGATCATGGTTCCCGCTGTCCAGCCAGCTCTTGAAGGTGGAGAGGTCATTCGTACCGAGCATGGTGCGGATCCGGTCAACAAAAGAAATAACCTCCACATGGTCTGACTCCGGGGTAGTCGTGAGCATATCCAGGTCTTCCAGAGCTGAAGTGAAATCCAGACTCACAGTATCCACAAGCAGAGGATACGCATAAGCCATGTTCTCCTCCATCGAAGCGATATATCCGTTGACACCGGAAGACAGGGACAGGATCAATGCTATGCCTATGATCCCGATGGAACCGGCAAAGGCAGTCAGGATCGTGCGCTTTCTCTTGCTCCACAGATTATGAAAGCTCAAAGAAAAAGCCGTCCTCAGTTTCATCGAGGCGTGGCCCATATTTCTGCTCGTCAGTTGTTCTGCTGTCTCCTTGAGCTCCACCGGATTGCTGTCATCCGTGATCCGGCCGTCCTTCAATGTGATGATGCGGGTCGCATACTTCTCAGCCAGTTCGGGATTGTGGGTCACCATGATCACCAGATGATCCTTTGCGACCTCTTTGATGAGCTCCATCACCTGGACACTGGTCTTGCTGTCCAAGGCTCCGGTAGGTTCATCCGCCAGAATGATGGACGGATTGTTGACAAGAGCGCGCGCAATCGCTACGCGCTGCATCTGTCCTCCGGAGAGCTGAGCGGGCCGTCTGTTCATCTGGTCCGCCAGTCCCACGCGCCTTAAAGCCTCCGCCGCTTTCTCCTTTCTTTCCTTCGAAGAGATCCCGGCGATCGTGAGAGCCATCTCAACATTCGCGAGAATCGTCTGGTGCGGAATCAGGTTGTAGTTCTGAAATATAAAGCCAACCGTATGGTTTCGATAGGAGTCCCAGTCCCGGTCTGAGTAATCCTTAGTAGAGATCTGATCAATGATCAGATCTCCTTTGTCGTAGTGGTCCAGCCCGCCGATGACATTGAGCAGAGTCGTCTTTCCCGACCCCGAGGGTCCCAGAATCGCAGCAAATTCGCTGTTGCGGAAGCTGAGATTGATCCCTTTCAGGGCATCGAAGCGGTTTTTCCCGGAATTATAGCTTTTAAAGATCTCTTTTAACTGTATCATGAACTCGCGCCTTCCGAAGGAACCTGGAACTTGTATCCCATTCCCCATATGGTTTTGATCAGGTTGCCCTTCTCTCCCATCTTGCTGCGCAGCTTCTTGACATGTGTATCGATGGTTCTCGCGTCTCCGAAATAGTCGTAATTCCAGACGGCATTGAGAATCTTCTCTCTTGAGAGAGCAATCCCTTTATTCTCTACAAAATAAGACAGGAGCTCGAACTCCTTGAAGGACAGGTCGACCTGCTTCCCGTCTATGGTCACAAGATGGGCAGTCTTATCGATGCGGATCCCGGCCGCTTCCACGACCTCCTCTGCATTTGCAGCTCCGGAGCGCCTGAGAACTGCGTTGACTCTCGCCACAAGGATCTTAGGTGAGAAGGGCTTGGAAATGTATTCGTCCACACCGAGATCAAAGCCCAAGAGTTCATCCCGCTCATCGCCCCTGGCCGTCAGCATAATGATCGGAACCTTGCTGTATTGCCGAATCTCCCTGCACACCTGCCATCCGTCCATCTTCGGCATCATGACGTCGAGAAGAATCAAGGCGATCTCTTTTTCGGAGAAGAAGAGATCCACGGCCTCTTCACCATCCGCTGCTTCAAGGACAAGGTAGTCCTGCTTCTCTAAAAAATCCCGCACTAGTTTTCTCATGCGGCTTTCATCATCCACTACCAGGATCTTCAGTTTATCCATTCCAGCCTCCAAAAGACTTTATAGTTGTTAACGAAATGATCTGCAATGCAGACCAAAAAATCAGAAAACAACCTGGTTTCTGCCGTTGCTCTTTCCGAGATAGAGCCTCTGATCGGCATCCTTAATCGTATCGACAAAGGAAGGCGACGCATCATACTCCGCGATGCCAAAGGTCATGTGTATATGGATCTCCTGCTCTCTATAGACAAACTTTCTGTTGCCAAGACGCAGGCGAAAATGATCCAGAAGAGTGAAGACTTCATCGCCATTCATGCTATAAAAGACCAGAAGGAACTCCTCGCCTCCCCATCTGGCGGCGTCCCCTTTGCCGCTCATGAATTGAAGCAGCTCTTCACCGATATTCTTCAGGATATAGTCTCCGGCATCATGTCCGTAGGTATCATTTACCTTCTTAAAGAAATCGATATCCGCCATCGCAACCGTCACAATGGCAGTCCCGTTCTTATATTGGTTCGCAACCTGTTGGAGACTGTTCTCCATGCTGCGCCGGTTCATAAGCCCGGTGAGAGGATCCGTGGAAGCTGCCTGCTTCAGCTTCTCATTGTACAAAAAGAGCTTGTGCTCCGCCTCCTGGGAGATACCTGCAAAAGTCAGTCCTATTGCGCATACGCAAATGAAAAAAGTAATCTCATTGACAACCAGGATCAGAGAATTCCACTGGGCCGGTTCTGCCTTGGTAAAGGGCAAAAGCTCCTGGTAGTTCTGCATGACAGCTAAAAGAATAAGTAAGGCCAAACCGACAAAGCAGAAGGATCTCTTCAGCCGCAGGCTGAGCTTCGGGTTAAACAGAAGCAGAAGGACGATACAGTACAGATGGTTCTGGAAACCAAGCCCCCAGCCAATATAGCTGCAGGAAAACAAAGTAGTCAGAAACAGAATCAGGATGAGAGGCCAGAAGCACTTCTGTATTTCAACGGAAAATGAGCGGAAGAGAAGGAACATCAGGACCGCGGCCCCTGCAATAAAGAGTGCCCCGATTCCTTCCTTCAATTGGCTGACAAGGAATATTCCGACAATCAGGAAATAAGGAGTCAGCAGTACGCATAGAATTCTGACAAGAACGACAAGAGTCTCGGAGTCATTCTCAACTCCGTTAGACCTCTTGAAGAACTCCTTAATCTTACTTAGTAATCCCATCATACCACACAATATCGAATCATCATGATGTGACCTTTTTGTGACAACATACAAAGATAGTATACCACTAACCATATGAATGGTCACTATAAAAATGTACCGGAGAAATACTTCTCCGGTACACACTTTTCAGATAAAGCGATATCACATTACCTTGTTCTGATCAATAAAATCTGACTTTGCTGCTTCCACTCAGTCTCTTGACCTTTTTCTTATACGCTTTTTTCTGTGACGAGGAAAGTTTTTTCCATACTGACTTTTTCACATAGACCTTCACTTTTTTGCCAACGCCACTGCTGACAGTAAGCTTCGTAGCAGCCGTCTTCGTGCTGACGTAGATCTTTTTGACCTTAGAACCTTTGAGTGAATTCTTGGCGAACTTTGCGCTCTCACCGTTGACGAAGATCTTTCTGATCTGTGACTTCGCCAATGCCTTTGCCTTCATTTCAACAGTCTCATCAGAGTCAATGATCAGCTTTTCGAGACTCTCGTCAAAGGGTGTATTGGACTTGATCGCAACGACCGGTACCGTTTCACCTTTCTTGCCCTTTGCAACAGCGATTGTCACAGAAGGCTTTGTAGAATCGTCTTTCCTCTCTACTTTCTCAACAGTAGCGCCCTTCTCCGTGATCACACTGGTGACTATCGTCTCCGAGTGGTACTCGGTATTGGCCGAGTCCGTATAAGAATTACCCTTATAATCACTGGGACTAAACGCCGCACTGACAGGAACACTGCTAAAAAGCACTGTTGCAGCCAAAACTGTAGCTAATACTCTTTTGAAGCCCATATCTCTTTCACACCTCCTTTCCTGAAAGATTATATAGAGACCGGGATGCCTCCCGGAAACTCCCGAAAATAAAAGAAATGATATCACAAAATGTTAGTTCTCTTTATAATAAGCATCACTATACTTGCTGCCATAATACTTACCGTAGTACTTCCCGTAATAGCGATTGTAGTAAGCACCTTTTCCGGCGCCGACCCGGTTCAGAACCACACCGAGCAGCGGACAGCCAGCCCTTCGGAGCTGGGCTACAGAGCTTCGTATGACAGATTTTGAAGTAACACCGCCTCGAATTGTGAGGATCGCGCCGTCGCAGAGATGACCGATACGCTCCGCATCTGATACAAGGCCAAGCGGAGGAGCATCCACTATGACATAGCGGTATCTCTTCCCCATCTCCGTCAGCAGATTGTCGAAGCGGGTGCTCTCCAGAAGCATAGACGGATTGATAATATTGTTTACATTCGGAATCAGATCTCCGTTGGGCATGTCTGTACTCAGAACGCAGTCAATCAGCTTCTTGTTGTCTGAGAGGTAATGCGACAGCCCCCAGAGCTCCTTCCCATCCTCTCTTGAAACCTTATAGTTGGACACAAAGACGGATTTCCGCATGTCCGCATCGATCAGGAGACTCTTCTCCCCAGCCAGAGCCATCTGTTTCCAGAGATTCACCGCCACAAAGCTTTTCCCCTCATTTGGCTCGGAGCTTATGACCATAATCTTTCGTACATCCGCTCCAAAGACGCTCACGTTGATCCGGAGGCGGTTGATCGCTTCTTCT
>CADCQE010000131.1 GCA_902803505.1 uncultured Lachnospiraceae bacterium
AAGAACTCTTTGACCTGAACGAGACCATCGCCGGAGACTACCTGAGGGGCTTTACCTATCCGTGGGAGGCACTCGCCGGGATCCACGATCTCATTCTCGAGCTGGGTGCGAAGCTTCCGGCCGAGCTCTACGACCACCCTTCCGAAGACGTGTGGATCGCCAAGAGCGCCGTGGTCTTCGACAGCGCTTACATCGGAGGAGCCTGCATCATCGGGGAAGAGGCACAGGTGCGGCAGTGCGCCTTCATCCGCGGCGACGCCATCGTCGGAAGAGGCTCCGTAGTGGGCAATTCCTGTGAGCTGAAGAACGTCATTCTCTTCAATCACTGTGAGGTTCCCCATTATAATTACGTGGGAGATTCCATCCTGGGCTTCCACGCGCACATGGGCGCCGGCTCCATCACCTCGAACATCAAAGCGGACCGCAAGAACATCGTGGTGAAGGGCGGGCAGTTCTATGAGACCGGCCGGAGAAAGATCGGCGCCATCCTCGGCGACTGGGCAGAGGTCGGCTGCAACGCCGTGCTCAACCCCGGGACCATCCTCGGGCAGCACTCCCAGATCTACCCGACGACCTGCGTGCGCGGCGTCATCAAGTCCTGGACCATCGTGAAGAGCGACGGGACGCAGAAGGAAAAAATGATGCAGTAGGGACGGCGTCCCTACTGCATCATTTTACGCCTGACTCCTCATCTCAAGATCCACAGCCGGATCAAATAGATCAGGATCAGGTGCGCCGGATAAAACGCATAGAAGAAATACTTCACCTGCCGCCCGCGCTTCCCGTTATACAGAAGCAGCAGTGGAAAGGCGATCAGCACGTAGGGCCATTCCCAGTACATCGCGACCGCCCCGCCCGCGCAGGCCAGGGGCTGGGAGAAGCGGAGCAGATAGAACACCAGAATGACGATGAGCCCCCGGAATTTGTAATCCGTGCGAAAATACCACGCCAGATACATCAGGAGCCCGGCCTCCGCGCACTGCAGCAGCAGCCCGGGCAGGAAGTACTTGACGTGCTCGCCGAGGAGCTCCCAGAGCCAGAGCATGATGAGACCGAGGAGCAGTGTGAAATACACATTCTGGTGGGAGGGGAAGCGGAACTGATCATAGAGCGCCAGATTGAAGGGCAGCTCAGAAAGAAGGGCAAAGACGGCTAAGCGCAGGCAGTACTTCAAGCGGTTCCGGGTATAGAGGAAGCCTTGGACCAAAAAGAAGCAGAAGATGGGAAATGCCACCCGCCCGATGCCGCGGAGCACCTTGTAGAGCTGGTAGAGCTGATAGAGCTCCGAGCCGCGGGTGAGGGGCATATTGGGCTTCAGGATTCCCAGATACAGGATGCCCTTTGCCGCATGGTCTATGAACATCGTAATGATCGCGATGTACTTCAGGGCAGCACCGTCCAATATGCGCATTTTTTCGGGAATTCGTATTGTTTCCATTCTTTTTCCATGAGTCAGAGGGTTGCAGGACACTCCCTTTCGAAGCTTGGCCGGATAAGGCATGCAGCGCCTTATGAGCGGACAGAACATGGGCTGCGAAGGGTCATAAATGCCGCTTGTGCGGAATAGTTACACTAGTATATCTTAATCTATGTGGAATTGTAAAGTCAGGTATGATATACTTGACGCAATAATAAATTCATCCAGAAAGGAGTTTCCCCAATGATTTATACTAACAAAGTTGAATCTATGTGCCCCGTCGCACAAGGCGTGCATCACGGCGCAGCGCCAATTCCGGAAGAGGGCCAGTGGATTAAGTCCAAAAGAGTCGAAGACATCAAGGGCTACACCCACGGTATCGGCTGGTGCGCACCCCAGCAGGGTGCCTGCAAGCTGTCCCTCAATGTCAAGGACGGCATCATCCAGGAGGCGCTCGTTGAAACCATCGGATGTTCCGGCATGACTCACTCTGCGGCGATGGCTGCCGAGATTCTTCCGGGACTCACTGTCCTTGAGGCACTCAACACCGACCTCGTCTGCGACGCCATCAACACCGCGATGAGAGAGCTCTTCCTCCAGATCGCGTATGGCCGCACACAGTCCGCTTTCTCTGACGACGGACTTGCCATCGGAGCCGGCTTCGAGGATCTCGGCAAGGGTGACCGCTCCATGGTCGGAACCATGTACGGCACACTGAAGAAGGGACCCCGCTATCTGGAGATGACCGAGGGCTACTGCGAGAAGATCGCCCTCGACGAGAACAATGAGATTATCGGCTACCAGTTCATCAATTTCGGCAAGATGATGGACTTCATCAAGGCCGGCGATGACGCTGAGACGGCTATGAATAAAGCTCGCGGGCAGTATGGACGCGTTGCGGATGCGGCGAAGCTCATCGACCCGAGAAGAGAATAAAGAGAGGAGGAAGAAGACATGGCAATTACATTTGAATCTTATGAAAGACGTATTGACCAGATTCAGGCACTTCTTGACAAGTACGGAATCGCCTCTCTTGAGGAAGCTGTCAAGATCACGGAAGATGCGGGACTTGATATCTACCATCTGGTAGAGGGAATTCAGCCGATCTGCTTTGAGAACGCCAAGTATGCATACACGGTCGGTGCCGCGGTCGCAATTAAGAAGAATGCCCGCACGGCGGCGGAAGCTGCGGCTGCGATCGGCGAAGGCCTTCAGTCCTTCTGCATTCCGGGATCTGTCGCGGATCACAGAAAGGTCGGCCTCGGCCACGGCAATCTCGGCAAGATGCTCCTTGAAGAAGATACAGAGTGCTTCGCGTTCCTCGCGGGACACGAGTCCTTCGCTGCGGCGGAAGGCGCCATCGGCATCGCCAACAACGCGAACAAAGTCCGCAAAAAGCCCCTCCGCGTC
>CADCQE010000132.1 GCA_902803505.1 uncultured Lachnospiraceae bacterium
AAGGAAATCAGACCTTCCTTGAACGCCTGCTCTAAAACTGTATGAATGAGCCTGTGATGCTCCAGAATCGTTTTTGCGGACAGCGGCTCATTCTTCTCCATCGTTATGAATGCTTTATCCAGCGAGCAGCCCAGCGCATCACAAACAGCGACAGCCGCATTCTTGCTGACCGTATCTCCGCGCACGGCGGCGTTGATCGTGGATGCTGCTATGCCGACAGCTTCAGCGATCGCCATGCGGCTGATTTTCTTCGCCTTCAGCATGGCCGCCAGGTCGACCCGCGCTTTTGCTTTCGGCGTTGTACTCTTCGCGCCTTTTTTGCTCAAATCGGTGTAGAGGTCGTTAAGGTGATCTGCGCGCAGCTCGCGAAGCTTCAGGTGCCCGATGGCCGGATAGATGCGGGTAGTCAGCTCGTGGTATCGGACGACGGTGGAATGCTTCAGCATATCCCGCTTTTCTTTCAGATCGATGACGTAATCGCAGTATTCGGAAAATGTCTGGCGCGTATCCGACACCAGCCCCGCTTTGCAGTCCCTCTCAAAGGTCGCAGCGAAAGCTTCGGCCTTTCTTCGTGCGCTCTTTTCCGTCCAGGTGGGCTGCACGTCGAAGGTCGCCGTCCAAGGTTTCATCTGCCGCCCGTCAGCATCGCGGCCACGGAAGACACGGATGGAGAAGGAAACCAGCTTGCCGTTTTTGTCCCTGCGTTCCTGGATATTAGCCATTGATGCTGCTCCCTTCGCTGTTCCTTTGGGCTTGCTTCCGCTTTCGAGGTTTCTTCATGGACATGGTGCTGAAGTGTTCGTTTCTTATTGTATCAAGGTTTTTTTCTATCCGCGCCAGTAAATCTATTTTTACGACTTCCCATACGCGCAACCCTCTGAGCGTTCTGCTGCCGTAATGCACAGTTATCAACTTGTTTGTTTCTTCATTGGGATCGTCGTCGATCCAGGCACTTTCCAAAGTCACATAGTCTTCCATATCCGTGAGGATATTGCTCAGATCTTCCCCTTCTCTATCCTCTGAGGCAGGCAAATGAACCCGCTCCAGAACGCGATTGATAAAGCTCGCTGTGCGCCCATACCTGTTCTTATAATATTCTGTTGTCGGTTTTTCCGCTGCTTCCTCAGTCAGATTCATTGGATTTCCTTCTTGACCAAGCTCTATTTCAGAAAAACCTGATGATGGACTTGCACTCTCTGGAAGCGTTGCATAATGCAGGACTTCAACAGCGGCTTCCGATAGACCAGTGTACGCACAGATCATCTTCACGTCAGGGTCTTTGCTTTTCGGAACGTTTCTGCCAAGAAGATAGTCAGCTGAAACGCCATAATAATCGCTGAGGGCGAGAACAACGTCAGCGTTTGGCGTTCTTTCTCCGTTTCTCCACTTTTTT
Source organism: uncultured Lachnospiraceae bacterium (assembly GCA_902803505.1). Classification (GTDB taxonomy): domain Bacteria; phylum Bacillota; class Clostridia; order Lachnospirales; family Lachnospiraceae; genus Chordicoccus. Next base: position 1,394 of record CADCQE010000132.1, read on the forward strand.
ACCAGCTCCTCAGATTTGACGATTCCATATTTGTTTTTCAGGATTACAGACATTTCCTTGTCTGAAGTTCCGCCTTGAAGATTTTTGAGCCTTCCCGCAAAGGTATCTCCCATGTTTGCCCCTCCCATAAAAAAGTACTGTTCAGTTTCGCAGTATTGCGAAACCCGTGATTTTGTACCGTATGTTTTATAAGTACATAATACCTCTTGCAATGCTACTTTGTCAATGCTAAACTTTGCTCGATGAGAAATATTTGTACCGTACTTCTCAAAAGGGACAAAGGAGGTTAATATGTCTACTTTTAAAACCATCCGCGAAGTGGCGAGAACCGGGCTGCTGGCGGAGTATCACCTGCGCACCATGTATCATCAGGGCAGGCTGCCCGGCATTCAGACCGGGAGGAAGTTTCTTGTCAATGTGGACCTGCTGCAGGAGCAACTGGAACGGGAATCCAGGGCGGCAGTCACCGGCATCCGCCGCGAGGGCGGATGATGGAGGGCCGCATCATGGGAAAAGAAAGAACCGCCGCCCCGGCGTTGCAGCACCGGGACGGCAGGCAAGAAACGAAAACGGCGCGGGGGCGGCGTTCACGTTCTTACGACTATTCTACACAAAGAGGCCTGGAAGGTCAATCGGTACGCCGGGAATATTATCAAGCCGTCAAGGAGCGGGTCCCGGTACCGGAGGCGGCAAGGCGCTACGGCTTTACCACAAACCGGGCAGGCTATATCTCCTGTCCGTTTCATGTGGAGCGAACGCCCAGTCTGAAGCTCCGACCTGCCAGCTGGAAATGCTATGGCTGCGGGGAGGGCGGCAGCGTGATCGACTTTGTGGGAAAGCTGTTCGGCCTTTCCCTGTCGGATGCCGTCCGCAAGCTCAACGATGATTTCTCC
>CADCQE010000133.1 GCA_902803505.1 uncultured Lachnospiraceae bacterium
GCGACAAAAAATGCTGCAGTAGGGACGGTTCTTTTTGCGACATTTTTACAAATGTCGCAAAAAGAACCGTCCCTACTGCAGCATTTTTTGTCGCAAAAAGAACCGTCCCCACCGCATCATTTATGCTTCAGCCAGGTCCTCTCATTCGTCCGAATCCGGACAGCAGCGGCTTTCAGCTTATCCGACGCGATCACCTGGCTGGAATACAGCCCGCTGTACCCGGACAGGGCGTAGCTGATGGCACAGGCCGCCGCATAATACGGCAGGCCGCCCGAGCCGAACAATTCCACCGCGAGGAAGGTCGAAGCGATCGGGACATTGGCCATCCCGCAGAAGACGGAGACCAGGCCCACCGCTGCCGCAAAGCCCGGCGGGATTCCGAGCAGGCCCCCGACTGCACATCCGAAGGTAGAGCCAATAAAGAAGGATGGGATCACTTCGCCGCCCCGAAATCCAAAGGAAAGCGTGATGACGGTGAACAGGATCTTCAAAAGAAAATCCCACGGAAGAGCCTTCCCTTCGAGAGCCTCCCGGATCACTGCCATGCCAGTGCCGTTGTAGCGCTGGGAGCCCACGAGCAAGGTCAGGATCATAATAATTACACCGCCAATCGCTGCCCGCACCCACAGATTCTTCAGGTGCTTCTGCAGCAAATGCTCCACAGTGTGCATCGTCTCGCAGAACAGAACCGACACGAAGGCGCAGAGCACGCCGAGGAGGGCGACTTTCAGAAGGAGGACCGGCTCGAGGGACGGCGCCTCCACGAGAAAGACCGTCGGCTTCAGCCCGAAGAAGCTTGTGACTGCGAGAGATACAAAAGAAGCCGTAAGACAGGGAATCAGTGTCGCGTGAAAGATCACTCCCACCGTGATCACACCCATCGAGAACACAGTGGCTGCCACCGGCGTCCCGAAGAGAGCCGTGAAAAATGCTGCCATCCCGGCCATGGTCACGGTCCGCACATCCTTCTCATCCAGGGCCAGAATCTTCCCGACATGGTGTCCGATGGTGCCGCCCATCTGCAGGGCCGCGCCCTCCCGCCCGGCGGAGCCGCCGCCCAGGTGAGTCAGGATCGTGGAAATGAAAATGGCCGGAAAGAGCATAAGCTCAAGCCCTTTTCCGTAGTGGACGGCTTCGATGATGTCGTTGGTGTTCGCCCCCTCCACTTTGAGCAGCTTGTAGACCGCCACGATCAGGAGGCCGAAGAGCGGCAGCAGGAAAATCAGCCAGCTGTTCGCCTCTCTTAGTTCAGTCACGTATTTTACGCCATAGTGAAAGAGAGTGCCCGCCAGGCCGCACATCAGACCGATGACGGCGGCCAGGAGCAGCCACTTCAGGATAAAGGTAATACTTCTGATTGCATTTTGTTTGAATGTGTGGTTCACTTCGTTCCGAACACCTTGTAATAGTGCATCTGTACTGCTTTAATCGCGGCGTTGTTGGCCGACTTCATCTCCAGGTAATCCTTAATCTTCGGATCCTGGATGGCGGCAAGTGCAGCCACGTAGAGATCCGTAAAAATGTTGACCTTGGCAATACCTTCTTTCGCGCAGCGGCTCAGGTTCTCGTCGCCGGTGCCGGAGCCGCCGTGGAGCACCAGAGGGGTGTCCGGCAGGGCCGCGGCAATTCCGTGGAGCGCGTCAAAGCTGAGGGAAGGCGTGCCGGTCTTGTAGACGCCGTGGGAAGTGCCGATGGAGACAGCCAGGGAATCGCAGCCTGACTCCGCCACAAAGCGCGCGGCCTCCTCCGGCTCCGTGTAGAGGGACGTGTCGCTGGCCAGGGCATTGGAGCCCACATGGCCGATCTCCGCCTCCACCTGTACACCGAACTGGCGAGCATATTTTACCACATTTTTCGTGGTAGTGACATTTCCTTCAAAATCCTTCATAGAGGCGTCGATCATCACCGAAGTGAAGCCGAGGTCTATGGCGCGGACGCAGTACTCCTCTTCCATTCCGTGATCCAGATGGAGGATGATGGGCGTGTCGTATCTCTCCGCCAGGTATTTGCCGATCAGGGCGGCCTCTTCAATGGAGAGGACAGTCTTGTGGACTTCCGCAAAGGAAAGGATCAGGGGAAGGTGAAGCTCCTCCGCCGTGGAGCATAAGACCCGGGCCGAGTCCAGATCCACAAAATTGCAGGAAGGGATGGCGTAATGGCCGTCCTTCGCTTTCATTAAAAGCTCTTTTGCATTTTTTACAAGCATGATCGAATTCCTCCTAAAATCTGATACTGAAAACTAATATTTGAAACTATAGCCGTTAACGAAATACTCTGCTGTGCAGAAGCTTTCGTTTTCCCTATAAGCAGTTATGCTAAGTAATTGCCTTCGGATATTACTTATGTCAACTAGTATAATTCTTAAGAAAATGCGCTGCTGCCTGATCTTTGATCCACTTCACTCCCCGACAAGTGTCAGGATGCATTTGCGGGAGCGGGGACGAAGGTCGTCGAAGTCGACGAAATAGATGTACCCCCACTGGCCGGTCTGGACGACGCCGTCGATGACAGCGAAGCTCTCACTGGCGCCGAGCAGAGAAGCCCTGAGGTGCGAGTGGGCATTGAGCAGGGTGCGCATGTCCTCATGGACGTCGGGGTCCATGCGGTCGCCGAATTCCTGGTGGATGGGGCCCGGGTAGCGATAGTAGTAATCGTCGGACTCCTGCTTCGGGAAGACTTTTGTGAGCCCCCGGTTCAGATCCACCTGAAGGAATTCATCGCCCTTGATGTCGCGGTCGTGTACCATTTCCTCAAAAATGACCGCACAAGTGGTATGCGCCGACTGCACGTTGAGGATGCCGTTCCGGATGCCGCTCTCTGCGACAAATGCAAACACCTCTTCTTTGATATTGATATACTCCGTCTTTTTGCCCTTCGTCTCAAAATGAAGAATCTTGTGTTTTACCATTATGCTCCCCCCTCCGCTCCTGCTGCAATGGATTTCTGCTTGAGATCCCCTTCAGCCGGACAGTTTTTTCCCTTCTAGCTGTGAATACGATCCATCCGCTTCCTTCCATATCACTCGGTCCTTAGATCAGGAATGCGCCATTTTCAAAGATCTTCTTCCCGTCGAGGAAGACCTCTGCTTCGCTGCGGGTGTCTTTGATCAGGTCCCAGTGGATCGGCGAATTGTAGCTGCCGTCGTAAGGGCGGCCGAGGGCGATGTGCATCGTTCCCCCGATCTTCTCATCCACCAGTACATCCGTCGTACAGATGTCGATGTAGGGATTGGTGCCAAATGCTGCCTCTCCCACGCGGTCCGCATTCTCATTATTAGTAATGATCATGTTCAGGAAATCGGCGTTGGTCGAGGCCTCTGCTTTTCGGACATGTCCCTTCTCGAATTCGAGGTACACATCATTCATGATGCGGCCGCCCAGCGTCGCGGGAAACTCAAAGAAAATGCAGCCCTCGACGCTCTCCCACTTCGGCGTCACGTATGTCTCGCCGTCGGGGATGTTCTGGGTGTTGTCCATGACGGTCCATTTGTTGCCGCCGAAGTTGAAGCTCAGGTCAGTCCGCCGGCCGAGGATGCGGAGCTGCTGCCCGGCATCCAGGATGTCCGCAATCCGCTGGTTCTCCCGCTTGTAGGCCTCCCAGTCCAGGGTGCAGGCCGAAAAGAACAGGTCCATCATTTTGTCGTAGCTCACATGGGCCTGCTGTGCGAAATGCTCATTGGGGACTCTCACCAAGGCCCAGCGGGTCTTCTGCCAGCGCAGCGTGCTGATCTTGCCCATGGCTTTCTGGTAGAGCGCCACCTTCTCCGCAGGGATGTCCCAGCACTCATCCAGGTTGCAGGCGCCGCGGAGACCCAGGTAGCAGTCCGCCCACTCCATGCCGTAAGCCTCGATGGCCGGCAGCCAGCCGATCTGCTCGTCGCTGCCATAGCTGAGGATGCGGTGCTTCAGGGTCTCGCTCATGTACTGGATTTGGGCGTAGCCGCCGGCCTTTACCACTTCGGCGTAAACTGCTTCCGCCAGCGCCACTGTCTCCGGCTCCAGCATCATGATCATGACCTTCTCGCCGGGCCGGACCTTAAGGGAATAGTTTACCAGTGATGCGCCGAGCGTCTGCCAGCGCGGATCCAGATCTCTCATTCGTACCTCCTTGTGGGGCAGGGAGAGGATTCTCAGTAGCCCACCATTATGTCAACCAAAAGGGATGACTCTCAGTGACCCACTCCACCTAAAAATAGTTTCTAAGAAACCGGGCGACTTCAGAGACATAACCGATATAGTCCCGGCCGGTGTCGCAGAAGATCTCGGCGGTGAAGAGATGCACGCCGATCTCTTTCGCAGCAGCGATGCATTTTGCAAAATCCACATGCCCCTTGCCATAGTCCCGGAAGCGGTATTCGTTCGGCAGGGAATCCTTGAGATGCAAAGAAGTAACATACCCTCTGCCCTTCCGCAGATCCTCCACTGTCTTGTCCGCATCACCGCAGAACGCGTTGGTGGCATTTCCAATGTCGCCGTACACACGAAAATAGGGAGACGGCACGGCGCGGCAGTAATTCACCGCATCTTCTATCGTCGAGCAGAAGGGCATCTCCGCATTTTCTATGCCCAGAATCACGCCGTGATAGGCGCAGATCCCGACGGCGGTGGGCAGGTTCTCATAGAAGCGCGCCACTGTCTCAGGCGTGGAAGGCTCGTCGTAGACGTCATAGCCGTTCACCAGCATGACGCGGCTGCCAAGCGCCACTGCCAGGCGGCAGCCCTCGTCGATCACGCGGAAGGCCTCCCGGTTCTTCTCCGGATCCAGCATGCCAAGCGGCGTCTTTCGCAGGAGACTTAAGGAAAATGTGGTAAAGGGGACGCCCATTCTCACCGCCGTGCTTCTCCATCTCTCCCGCTCCGCTTCCGGCCAGTTGAGGCGCGCCGCGCGCTCCTCCAGCAAATCCACGCAGAACTCCACGTGGTCGAAGCCGCTCTCCTTCGCCAGAAGCATTTTCTCATCCAGCGGCATCTCGTCCGGGAGGGCCTTTTCGTACATGCCCAGGGAGTAGCGATACTTCCCGGGTGAGCATTCATCCATCATAGTGAGCTCCTGTCTCCTACATGCAATCCAGCGAACCGTCCCTTTGACTTACTCAAGGTTGAGGGCGCTGGTGTCCCGCATCCACTGTCCAAAGGTGTCGTAGGCCTTGCGGTACTGCGCGAAGTACTTCTTATAGATCTCATGATTTTCAAGATTTGGTTCGATCCGCTTGCTGTAGCGCACCATGTGCCCCACTGCTTCCTCAAAGCTGCCGTAGATTCCGGCGGCGATGGTCGCGAGGATCGCACTGCCGAGGGCGCAGGACTGCGGGTCCTCGGGGACATTTACCACAACATTGGAGACATCGGCATGGATCTGCATGAAGAGATCGCTGTTGGTTGTGCCGCCGCCCATGTAGATCTCATTGACTTCGTAGCCGGCCTCGCGGAAGGACTGGAAGACATTTTCCGTGCCGTAGGCGACACCTTCCATAATGGCGCGGAAGAGGTGGGCCTGGGTGTGCCCAAGGGACAGCCCGTAGATATTGCCGCGGATGTCGCCGTCGGTGTAAGGCGTGCGGTTGCCCTGCCACCAATCCAGCACAAGCAGTCCGTCCGAACCGGGCTTCAGCTTCGCAGCCTCGCGGTTGAGCTCGCCATAGGCTCCGCCCTCCTTGTCCTTCAGATCCCCGCAGAAGCGGTTCTTAAACCAGCTGACAATGGATCCCGAGGAAGTCTGTCCGCCTTCGACCATGCCGTATCCCCTGCGGATCGCCCCCGGGAAAGGCCCGAAGATGCCGCTCTTTGAATACTGGTACACGTCAGTGAGCCCCAGGATCAGATGGCTGGAGCCGGTGATCAGGGCAACCTTTCCCGGGGAAATGACACCGAGCCCGAAGCAGCCGATAAATGCGTCCGGTCCGCCCTGTGCCACAATCGTGTCCTGACTTAGCCCGAGGAAATCCGCAGCTTCCGCTGTCAGCGTGCCGAGGTTTTCGCCGAGATAGTGGATCTCCTGCGGGAATTTGTCCAGCACATCCTCCAGCCCGACGGCAGCATAGAGGGATCTCTGGAAACCGCCATTTTCTGCATCATAATACCAGCGGGCGGAGATGTTCGACATGCTTGCTGTCCATTTTCCGGTTAATTTGTAAGTAATCCAGTCGGTGCACTCGCAGACGACGTCCGCCATGTCATAGTTCTCCCGCTCGTGGCGCTTCAGCCACAGGGCCTTACAGGGCATCCACTCGGCCGAGACGCTTCCGTAGCTGTTGAATTTCAGGGCTTCGTCGCCCGTCGCGGCGATGTCCGCGGCCTCCTTGGCCGAGCGCACATCCATCCAGATCAGGCAGTCACGGATCGGTGTGCCGTCCTTCCGGCAGAGCATGACAGAGCAGCAGGTCACGTCGTAGCCGATGGCCACGATGTCCTTCTTGTCCACTCCGGCCGCGGCCATCGCCGCGTTCATGCTCTTCTTCAGGCCGTTCCACCAGTCCATCGGGCGCTGCTCCGCCCAGCCGGGGTGCTCGTGTATGGTCTCGTACTCCGTCGCGGCGAAGGCGATCTCGCGGCCGTCCAGTCTGTAGATTCCCACCCGGACACTGATGGTCCCCATATCAAAGCCGATTACATATTTTTCAGACATTTTTCATTCCTCTCCTGGTGCGGGTCAAGGGGGATAGTTCTCACTGTCTCTGATTTTTACAGCCCTTCCCTGAATTCTTTCACTTCCTTCATGAATTCCTTCACGCGGTTTACGTCGACTGCATTTTCAAAAATGCCGTCGACTTTGAAGGTCGTAGCGCAGACGGCGCCGTCCGCATATGTGAGCTGCCGCTTGATATTGTCCTTGTTGCAGCCGGTGTTGCAGAAAACCGGTGTGTGCTTGACGGCGTTCTTGACGCGCATCAGGATCTGAGTGTCGGTCTCGGAACCGGCGGTGAGGCCGGAGACGCACAGGGCATCCGGGTGGTTGTTGAATTCCGTAGTCTTGGCAATGCTCTCGATGTCGCGCTCGCCGAGGTAGGACGCAGCCTCCGGGACGATGTTGTAGAGCATGCGGATATTCTTGCCGGAGACAGCCGCGCGGTGACGGACCGTCGCACCGACATTTGTATTCCAAAGCCCGAAATCGGAGGCATAGACTCCGGTGATGATCTCGCGGATAAATTTTGCATCCACGGCGACAGCCAGATCGATGGACGCCACCGGATCCCATAAGACGTTCACGCCCAGTGGGATCTTAATGTCACTTTTGAGTTCACCGATCACGCGGGCCATGGAGGCCACCGTCACGGTGTCCACCTTGGTCAGATATGGCAGACTGAACTCGTTGGAGAACATGACACCGTCCACACCGCCCTCCTGCAGGGCCAGCAGGTCCTTCCGCGCCAGCTCCAGAACCTTCTCCATGCCGCCCTCGGCATCGTAGTTCGGGTCGCCCGGCATGGGCTGCATGTGGCACATTGCGATGATCGGCTTCTCAACGCCAAATAACTCTTTTGTCCAGGTCATAGTCGTACTCCTTTCGATGATGTGGGGGCAGTGGGTCAGAGGGACGGTTCTTGGTGACCCACTAATATGTCAATTGCGGGTCACAAAGAACCGTCCCTCTGACCCACAAAATCACAGCGCTTCTGTCCAGGCTTTGTAGACCAGGCTTCCCGCGATAGCGCCCTGATCCGGTACACCGTGCAGCTTCTCGCGGTGTACGAAAGCTTTGCCGTAGACGGGAGCCATATCTTTCGTAGCTTCCACGCCGGCACAGGCGGCCTCGTAGGCTTTCCGAGCGATCTCTTTCGCATCGTCGCAGCCGGCTTCGGCGGCGGCTTTCGCTGCGTCAGCGGCAGGCTTCAGGGAGTCGAGCAATGTGCGCTCGCCGGGATTGGCCTTGCCTCTCTTCTGCGCTCCGTCATAATACCCTTGTGCAAATGCTGCGAATCCTTCTGCATCCAGGCTCTCTCTTCCTTTCAGTGCCTTCGCCGCTCCGAGCAATCCGCTTCCCATGAGGGTTCCCATGGTAGATGGCACAGCGGAGGCGAGGGCTGAACCGGCTGCAAAGAACAGCTTGCCGAGGTCCTTCTCGTCAGAGGCGAGGACCTTCTCCTTTGCGGCTGCGAAGCCCTTGCTCATCGTGAGCCCGAGATCGCCGTCGCCGGAATTGGCGTCCAGCTCGATCAGGTAATCCTTATTTGCATTCATCTCATCCGAGGTCTTCTCGAAGAAGCGGATGACGTCTTCTCTTGAAATCTGCATCGCAGTATTCCTCCTGTAGCTAGGCAGTGGGTCAGGGGGACGGTTCTCTTTGACCCACTCATTTTCAAATAGCGTTCTGGTGGATAAAGGGTGTATCTGCCGGAGTAGAGAGATACTTCTTCAACTCCTCATCCAGCTTCATGACAGAGATCGAAGCGCCGATCATGTCCATAGAAGTGGCAAACTCGCCGAGCTTCGCGAAATAGACCTTGATGCCCTTCCCGGTGAGGACTTCATGCACGCGGCGGTACATTATGTAGAGCTCCTCGAGGGGCGTTGCACCCAGGCCGTTCATGAGGACGGCGACCTCGTCGCCTTCAGCTGCTTCGAGATCCTTCAGGATTCTTCCGAGCATGTAATCCACGGTCTCATCCGCAGTCTTCACCGGGCAGACCTCGATGCCCGGCTCGCCGTGAATGCCCATGCCGAGCTCCATCTCACCTTCCTTCACTGAGAAATTGGCTTTGCCATTTTCCGGAATAATACAGGGCGAGAGCGCCACGCCGAAGGTGCGGACGGAATCATTTGCTTTCTGTGCGATGCGCGCAACTTCCTCCAGCGGCAGCATGGCATCCGCGGCAGCTCCCGCACATTTGAATACAAAGTAAATACCGGCAACGCCGCGGCGCTTGTCCTCATCGCCCTTGTCAGAGGAAGCCACATCGTCGCAGCCCTTCACGTGGAGGCATTTGATGTCGTCGAAATCCACCAGCTCCTCCGCCATCTCGAAGTTCATGATGTCTCCGGTGTAGTTGCCGTACACATAGAGAACGCCGGCCCCGGAGTCGATCTCGCGGGTGACATTTGCGATCTGTTCGGCGCTCGGGGACTGGAAGACGCCGCCAATGGCGCAGCCATCGAGCATCCCGTCGCCGACGAAGCCAAGGAACAGGGGCAGGTGGCCGGAGCCGCCGCCGGTCATGATGCCGACCTTGCCTTCCTTCTTCTTTGCTGTGCAGTAGCACCTCAGGTCATCATTTACATACTTCACGCTGTCCGGATAAGCGGCGTAAATCCCCTTGAGCATCTCGTCAACGTAATCTTCCGGCTTGTTCAACAGTCTCTGCATTTTTCTCCTCCTCTTTGAATATGATTCACAATGTTGCATTGGGGACGGTTCTTTTTGCTGCAAAAAATGTCGCGCTGGGGACGGTTCTTTTTGCTGCAAAAAATGTCGCGATAAGAACCGTCCCTAAATGTGCAAAAAATGTCGCAAAAAGAACCGTCCCCGGTGCGTCATGCTTCTTTCTCGGCCTTTTTCTTCTTCCGGTTCTCGGCGAGCTTGTCCAGGTAGTAGTTGAGGATCATGTCGCCGACAAGCACGGCGCCCCAGACGAAGGTCTGGAAGTAGCCGTCCACGCGCAGGATGCCGAAGCCGCTGGACAGGAACTGAATCGTGAGCACCGCCATCACGACACCCGTAATCTTGCCGAAGCCGCCCGCGGGATTGATGCCGCCGAGGATGGCGACGATGAGGCAGCGCAGCACGTAAGACGATCCGTAGGAGGCCTTCGCCGAGTTGGTCCCGGAGGCGATAATGATGCCGGCGATGGCGGACAGAATGCCGCCGAACACATGAGTCTTCAGAATTACCAGCTCATTCTTAATTCCGGAAAATCGCGCCGCCGTCGGATTCGTCCCAACGAGATACAGCTCCATGCCGTACTGCTTTCTCTGAAGCAAGATCGTGAAAACGACAACCACAACAACAAAGAGAATCAGCGACATCGGGATCACTCCGAAAATGTAGGCGCCGCCAAAAAATGTAAACTCAGAAGGAGTCCCGAAGACCGCCGCGCCCTTCGTCACGCCGACGCCGAGGCCGATAAAGATCTCCTGCGTGCCCAGAGTCGCCAGCATCGCAGGGATGCCGACATAAGCGATTAAGAATCCATTCAGCAATCCGCAGACAGCGCCGACCACCATGGCGATGGCCAGTCCGATGATGATCGCCGGCCACATCCCGATCTTCTCCTGGGTCGCAATAATGAACTGGCAGCAAAAGATTCCGCTAAGGTTTGCGATGCCGACCACCGAGAGGTTGATGCCGCCGAGCAGCATCGCCAGGGAGACCGCAATCGCCAGAATGCCCACCTCGGGAAATGTCCTCGCCATGGACTGGAAATTGGACAGCGAGAAAAACTTGTTTCCATTTGCCACACACATAATCACAAAGGCGATGACCATGATGAAGAACAGGCGGACCATCCGTGCGTCCTCAGTAATGTCCTTCAGATACTTCACAATACCCTTCTCATTGCTCATGCTCCGCACCTCCCTAGTCTTCCAGGATCTTCGCGATCTTCCGGCTGTTCCTGAGTTCCTTGTAAGCCGACAGAGCAGTGCCGCCGACGATGACGATGCCGACGATCATTTGCTGCCAGCTGGAGTCAACGCCCACCAGCGTCAGGGAGCTCCTGGCCACAGTGATCAGGATCAGGCCGAGGGTGGTGCCGATCACAGTGCCCTTGCCGCCCGCGATATTCGTGCCGCCCAGGACCACAGCGGCGATGCAGAGCATCTCGCTTCCCATCAGGTCCGTCGGCATGCAGATGCGCGCCTGCATCGTGTGGCAGATGCCCGCAAGTCCCGCACAGGCGCCGATGAAGGTGTACACGAAGATGAGGATGCCGTTGACATTAAACCCGGCCCGCTCCGCAGACGTGCGGTTGCCGCCGATGGCATAGATCCCGCGCCCCAGCATCGTGTATTTGAGCATCAGGTAGACGATGATCGCCACCGCCAGAAGAAACAGAAAAGTCCAGGTACAGGACGTGGTCACGGAGCCGCTGTTCCCGCTGATCATGACCGCCTTGCCGAAGTCCTCCATCGGTTTGCACAGGCGGTTCACAGGCTTGCTGCCCACGAGCGTCACCAGAAGGCCGTAATACAAAGAAGAGGTTCCCAGCGTCACGATAAATGCCGGCAGCGAGAATTTTGTGATGATCAATCCATTCAGCAATCCGAGAACAGTGCCGATGCCGATGGACATCAGGATCGGCAGGATCACCGGGCCGCTGTAATCGATGTTCTGCATGATCTTACTGGTAGTGAACATGCCGCAGACCGCGATGGCCGGGAAAGAGACGTCGATGCCCCCGGCCACGATCCCGGGCATGAGGGCAAAGGTCATAATCCCCATGACGATACTGTTCTTCATCAGCGAGACAGCATTCCCGGTGGTGAAGAAGACCGGGTTCGCGATGCCGATGATGATGCAGAGAATGATCAGCGCGATCAGGACGAAGAACTCATTCGTCTTCATTGCTTTCTTCAGCATTATGCGGCACCTCCTTCCCCGCCGGCCTCCGCCAGAATGTCTGTGAGCCTGGACTCCGTCATTTCACTGGTGATGAATTCCCCGGCCAGCCTGCCGCGCTTCATAATGATCGCGCGGTTGCAGTTGTCGAGGATCTCGGGCAGGTCGTCCGAGATGATGATCACCCCGATCCCTTCCTCTGCGAGCCTCCGCGTGTAGGCGTAGATGTCGGCCTTCGCGCCGACGTCGATGCCCACGGTGGGGCTGTTGAGAATCAGCACCTTCGGCTTCGTCGCAAGCCATTTTGCGAGCACCACCTTCTGCTGATTGCCGCCGGAGAGAGCCTGCACCGGCAGCTCTGTGGAGGGCGTTTTGACCTTCAGCTCCTTCACCCAGTCCTCCGAGCGGGCGCGCACGCCGGGCGTGTCGATCAGCCCCAGGCCGTTGAGGTTCCGCTCGATCACCGCCGAGATCATGTTCCGGGAAATGGTCTGCGGCATGAAGAGCCCCTCCGTCAGCCGGTCCTCGGGGACATAGGCGATCCCCGCATTGATCGCGTCTTTTACATTTTTCAAATCCAGTTTCCGGCCTTCCAGGAGGACCTCCCCCGTGTCGATCTTCTCGAGGTTGAAGAGTGCCCTGGCCAGCTCGCTTCGCCCGGATCCCAGAAGGCCGGTGATGCCGAGCACCTCGCCGGCGTAGAGCTTGAAGGAAATATCCGCAAACAGATCCTTGATGCCGATCCCCTTGACCTCCAGGAGAGGCTCGGACCCGATGTTCTTCACAGTAAAGGTCTCGCTCTCGATCTCACGCCCGGTCATGTGATAAATGAACTTCTTGCGATCAAAATCCTTGATCGGCCCTTCGATCACTTTCTTGCCGTTTCTAAGAATCACAAGCTGCTCGGCGATCTCGTAGACCTCCTCCAGCTTGTGGCTGACGAAGACCACGGAGATGCCCTTTGCCTGCAGGTCCCGGACGACCTTGAAGAGCGAGTTGATCTCATTTTTCGTGAGCGCCGTCGTGGGCTCGTCCATGATCAGGAGCCTCGCGTGCTGCAGCAGCGAGCGGCAGATCGCCACGAGCTGCTTGCTGGCCACCGGGAGATCCGCCAGGATCGCATCCAGGTCCATTTTCACATTGATCATGTCCAGCGCTTCCTGAGCGCGCTTCTTCACATTTTTCCAATTGACGAGCTTCCGCCCGTCCAACCGCTCCGCCGACAGCGCGATATTCTCCGCCACAGTCAGATTCGGGAAAATGGCGAAATCCTGATAGATGACCTGTATTCCCAGGTCGATGGCCTGCTTCGGCGTGAAATGGGAATACTGCTTTCCATCGATCTCGATCGTGCCGTGGTCCGGGCGGTAGAACCCGGAGATGATCTTGATCAGTGTGGACTTGCCGCCGCCGTTCTCTCCCGCAAGGCAGAGCGTCTGTCCCTCCAGAATCTCAAGGTCTACATTCTGCAGCGCGTGCACACCGCCGAAGGAGATGGAAATCCCGTCCAGCTTAATGAGTGTCTTACCTGCCATGAGAATTCATCCTTTCCGCTTGAGGCCGGGAAGGCCTTATGTTTACTAGAAAAGGGGCTGTTATGTTGTATATCCATAACAGCCCCCGCATGACACATATTAATCAGAAACCCTGCTGCTCCAAGCCGGATGCAAAGCCATCCGGCCAGTGCATCAGAATTCTTACTGATCCATATTGGATGCGCAGCCATCAGGCCGGCACATTAGAAGTCATACTCATCCATGTTGGTCGCATCGACGTCGATCCAAGCCTGGCCGTAGAGGACCTTTGCGCCCTTGTCATTTTCCTTAAGAAGCAGGCCCTGATAGCCTTCTGCCTCGAGGTCCATGCCGTCTGTGATCTCCTCGCCCTGGAGAAGCTTCAGAGCGATCTCGTTCATGGCATAGCCTGCGAGAGCCGGATCCCAGAAGGAAATCTTGTCGATGGCGCCGGTCTCAAGGTACTGGCCGGCAACGGAAACCAGAGATGTGCCGATGCAGTATGTGGAATCCTGGAGGCCCATTTCCTCGATCGCGCGGGCAGCACCCGGGATGTCCGTCATAGCGGAGCCCTGGAAGCCGACGATGTCAGGATCGCTCTGCAGCAGCTGCTTTGTGATGTTGTAAGCATTTTCAGAATCTTCTGTGGTTTCGTTCTTGTTGGAGACAACCTCCATGTCCGGATAGTTCTCTTCCTGATAAGCGACGGAAGCATCTACCCATTCATTGTGGGAGGTAGCTGTCAGGGAGCCGACAAAAGTGGTGTACTTGCCCTTGCCGCCCATCATCGGTCCAAGCTGCTCTTCCATGAAATGACGGCCGTAAGCGGCATTGTCGAAGGCCTCGATGTCGTAGTCCGCATTCTGGACGTCGGATGCTTCATGTGTAATGACAATGATGCCCTTGTCGCGAGCTTCCTGAAGAACGGTCTCCAGGGACTCTGTGGAGTTCGGGACTACGCAGATAGCGTCCGCGCCGGCATCGATGGCTTCACGGATCTTCTGGACCTGAGCCGCCGGATCCGCCGTGGTGTCGCCGATCTGGTAAGCGTCAACGCCTGTATCCTCAGCGAACTGTTTCACGCCTTCTTCCATGCGGTCGAACCATGCAACACCTGTCAGCTTTACGATCGTGACAATCGTAAAATCGTTGCCTGCATCATCAGCTGCGACTGTAGAGACAGCACCGCCGATTGTGGAAGCAGCCATAAGGGCTGCAAGCATGAGGGACATCATTTTTCTCTTCATAACCATACCTCCTTTGGTGGAATAGAGAATGTATCCGCTGTCATCCAACCGCCCATGTGTCTCCTCTTTTGAAAATCCGCGGCGGGTGGATGGAGCATACTGTGAAATAAAAATGAGTCAGAGCAGTCCCCTCTCTTCCCCGGCCTTCTTTATCGCCTCCGCCATCTCGCGGATCCGCACGGCCGGCGAGGGAGCCTTCAGGATTCCGGACGTCGCCCCGGTGCCATCGGCGCCGAGCCGGATCACATTGTAGCAGTCCTCTGCAGTGGTCACGCCCGAGGCGATCATCACCAGCACTTCCGGGTTGATCTCGTGCAGGGCCTTCACTGTATCAATCGTATAGGAGTCGTCCGCCACCTGCCCGGTGCCGATGAGATCCGTCGGCTCCGCCAGAACGGCATCCGCCCCGAGACAGCAGGCTGCTTTCGCCTCAGTGACACTGTCTGCACAGACAATCGTAAACATATCGAGTTCTTTCGCCCTGCGGACGCATGCGTAGAGCTCGGTCAAGGTCTTTGTGTTCTCCGCGTGATTTAAGAATACGGCCTCCGCCCCCGCTTCCTTAAGCGACTCCGGGAGCACATGCCCCATGCCCCGGCCGGGCGTCAGCGGGTCCATGGACTGCGCGCAGACGATCACATGCTTCGTATTCTCACGGATCAGGCGCAGGTCTGCGAAGGGGCAGGTAAAGAGCACCGGAATGCCCACCTCCCCGGCTGTCTCATCGGCGGCCTTCGCGAGCTCGAGACTCTTTTGTCCATATAGATAAGATTTCGGATTGACTACCAAAAACGGGCTTTTTACCTTCATGATCGATCCTCACTCAAATGATACTGACAGCATGTTACTATTCACGGCCCCTCCCTCTACTCTCCTATGACGACAATGCTGCATCTGCGGGTGCGCTCGCGGGTGCGGTCAAAATCCACAAAATAGACATAGCCCGTCGTCCCGACAGCGAGCTTCCCCTCGTCCACCTCCAGCGTACAGCTGGAGCCAAGGATGGATGCCTTCAGGTGCGCGTCGCAGTTGTAGAGCTGGGTCGGATCCCCATTCGGGAGATACGTCGCGGCATCGGGCCAGGAGGCTACGGCATCGTAATGCTTCTGACCGGGATAGAGGTACGTCGCCTCCGAAGGAGCCTCGGTCTGATCCGGTATGATTTTCTCAAGGACCTTGTTCAAATCCCGCTGCAGGTACTCGGTTCCGTCAGGGAGACAGTCGTGAACGAACTCCTCAAAGAAGACCGAACAAGTAGTGTGCGGGGAGATCGCCGTGACAATGCCGTTTTGAATGCCCGAGTTCGCGATCGTCTTGCGGATCTCCTCGGTAATATTGACGAAGGTCGGTGTTCCCCCGTGGGATTTCAACTGTATCTTTTCCTTATAAACAGCCATAAAATGCCCTCCGTTTTCGTCTTTTTTACCATTTTAACCCGGAATATGGCTGTTGTATAATACTTGTTATCGGCATTTTCGAAAGGTTTTACCTATGAATACCTCTTTGCCGCAACTTAGTAATATCATACAGTTTTATGGCGCAAAGCACAAGAGTTTTTGGGCTAAATTATCGGATCATCTCACCAAGGAGAACATCATGACGCTTAACCAACTCCGCTATTTCGTCAAGGTCGCCGAGAACGGCCACCTGACGCGCTCCGCGCAGGAGCTCATGCTGGCCCAGCCCTCCCTCACGCAGGCGATTCGGAAGCTTGAGGAGGAGCTGCGGTTTCCGTTATTTCTCAAGAAGGGAAGGATTCTTCTCCTGACAAAGGAGGGCGGGATGTTCCTGAAATATGCAAAAGAAGTGCTCGATTCGGCTGCGAGGGCAGAGGATGCGGCGGCGCACATCTTCGAAGACCGGAATGGGCTGATTCGCTTCATGCACACGGAGCCGCTGCCGCAGTATTTCATCCCGGATCTGATCCGGGGTTTTTTGGAGCAGCCCGAGAACAAAGACGTCCGTGTGGAATGTGACATCGCCGGCACGGGGACGATCGTCGAGGCCCTGCTGCAGGAAGAGATCACCTTCGGATTCTGCTCGGATCCGCCGGTGCCGGACCAGCGCCTGCAGCTCTATCCGCTGATCTCCCAGCCGATCGTTCTGGTTGCAGCCAAGACCGATCCGCTGTGCGGGCTCGAGATGGTGACGCCGCAGGATCTCGTCCGCCGGCCCTGCATCTCCTATGCTTCCAACTCCGCCCTGCGGAAGCAGCTGGACAGCATTTGTGAAAAATGGAATCTCTACCCCGACATCCGCTACCGCTCCTCCGCCGTGCAGATCAACCACCTCGTCGCGCGGGGACTCGGCTGGGCCTTTGTCGTCCACACCGATAACCTGCAGACGGACAAGATCGCCGTGCTCAACATGCCAGAGCTCACAATGAGCAGGACGACTTATCTTGCGATGCGCGCGGACAGGGAGCTCGCGCCTGCTGCGGAGCGGTTCCGGAAGTATGTGCTGGGGCGCCGGAACTGAAGATGTCGCGGTGGGGACGGTTCTTTTTGCGACATTTTATGTCGCAAAAAGAACCGTCCCCACCGC
>CADCQE010000134.1 GCA_902803505.1 uncultured Lachnospiraceae bacterium
CCACGAAGGGAACAAAATTCTTCCTCCCTGAAAAATGCACCCCGGGTGCGTGGTCATACCAGTCCGCGAAGAACAGATAGTAGGCCAGAATGCCCAGATAAAGCAGGAACAGGACCAGTCCCGCTCTGCGAACCCGTTTCTTCAGCTGGCTCTCCCGCTGCTGCTTCCAATCTTGTCTTAATTTCTGCTCCTCTTTACCTGGCCCCGAATTCATCATAGTAAGCGTCGATTCTCTGCTTCAGCTCATCGTCGATGATGACCTTCCCCTTGTACTCCTTATTGTAAAGGACTTCTATGACGTCCGCCATGGTGACGATGGAAGCTGTGCGGAACCCGAAGCGCTCCTCAATCATTTTGAGTGCGCCCATGTTCGTATTCTGCCCCTTCTCCATCCGGTCGACAGAGATGATCAGTCCCAGGATGGAGACATTTCCCTGTGCTTTCAGAAGAGGCACCGTCTCAATGATGGAAGTCCCCGCCGTGGTCACGTCCTCGATCAGGATGACGCGGTCGCCGTCCCCCATCTTGCTGCCCAGCAGAATGCCGGCATCCCCGTGGTCCTTGATCTCCTTGCGGTTGGAGGAATAGCGGACCTCCGCTCCGTACTCCCTGTCGAGTGCCATCGCCGTCGCGACGGAGAGCGGGATTCCCTTGTAAGCGGGGCCGAAAAGAACTTCAAAGTCCGTGCCGAAATTCGCCCGAATGGCCTTGGCGTAGTAGGTCCCCAGAGCGTTCAGCTGGGCGCCGGTCTGGTAGTTGCCCGCATTTATGAAAAATGGTGTCTTCCGCCCGCTCTTGGCAACGAAGTCGCCGAAGCGAAGCACGCCGCAGTCTACCATAAAATGAATAAAATCCTCTTTATATTGTTCCATCTTACTGCTCCTTTTCTTCTGTAAAATTCGCAAATGTGGCGCCGATCACGGCCGAACGGCTCCCGTCAGCTCCCGCACATGCCCTATGCGATGGCGGCGGCAGTATTTCCGAAGCCCGTCGATGATCTCAAGAGTCACATAGGGATTCCCAAAATTCGCCGTCCCGACGGAGACCGCAGAAGCGCCGGCCAGCATGAATTCCACGGCGTCCTCCCAGCAGGAAATCCCGCCCATCCCGACAATCGGAAGCTTCACCGCCTGCGCGGCCTCATAGACCAGCCGCACGGCCACCGGCTTCACACAGGGCCCGGACATTCCGCCGGTCCGGTTCGCCAGGGCGAAGGTCTGCCGCTCAATGTCGATCTTCATGCCGGTGAGTGTATTAATCAGGGAGATGGCATCCGCCCCTCCGGCCTCACAGGCCCTGGCTATGGCGCGGATGTCTGTGACATTCGGCGTCAGCTTCATCATGACCGGCTGGGAAGCGCGCATCTTGCAGCCCCTGGTGACTTCCTCGACGGTATGCGGATCCGTGCCGAGGACAAGTCCCCCGGCCTTCACGTTCGGGCAGGAGATGTTGATCTCCAGAAGGTCGATTCCCTCCACCCCGTTCAGCCGCTCGACCACGCGGTAATACTCCTTGGGCTCATGCCCCACTACGTTCACGAACACGGCGCAGCCTGCATTTTTTAAAAAGGGAAGATCCCGCTTGAGGAACTCCTCCACGCCGGGATTCTGAAGACCGATGGCGTTGAGCATTCCGCTTGTCACCTCCGCGACCCTGGGCGTCGGATTGCCCGGCCACGCCACGTCAGCGATTCCCTTCGCCGTGACGGCACCGAGAAGCGACAAATCAAAAAACTCGCTGTATTCCTGCCCGGCTCCGAAGGTGCCGCTGCAGGTGACCACGGGATTCTTCAAGCTCACCCCCGCGATCTCAACACTCATGTCGACGGGAAAGGGATCCTTCCCGTCCCGATCAGGATTCCCCTGCTCTTTATACACGCTTCCGCCCTTAGCTGCAAGCACATTTTGTGCTTCGGCCCCGGTTTTGGGGAGATTCTTCGTCGGCTGCTGCGCGCCCGGGCTGACAATGTCCTTAGCATTCCAAGTCATGACAGGTCCACCTCCTCAGCAGAAAATACCGGGCCGTCCGCGCAGACACGGGCATTCTTCACGAGGGAGTGCCCGTCCGGCTCTGTTGTCCTGCATACGCAGCCCAGGCAGACGCCGATGCCGCAGGCCATGCGCTCCTCCATGGAGACATAGCAGGAAATGCCCCGCGCGGCTGAATAGTCCTTCACGGCCCGCAGCATGACCTTCGGGCCGCAGGCGAAGAGGATGTCCGCGACAGCTTCTTCCCCGTCCGCAGAGCCGCAAGAGCCCTCAAGCGCGGAAATGGCATCCAGCACCGTGCCCTTCACGCCGAGTGAGCCGTCGTCTGTTGAGACGGCAAGCAGGCCGCTTCCCAGCTGCTCCTTCATCTCCTCCAGCAGATAGGTATCCTTCGTGCGGTACCCAAGCGCAGCCCGCAGCTTGGCACGGCCCTTCAGGGCTTTTGCCGCGGCAAGCATCGGCGGGATTCCGATTCCTCCGCCTACCAGAAGAAGTCTCTTTCCGGCGGCCTCATCCAGAGGGAATCCATTTCCTAAAGGACCCATCACCGCGATCCGCTCTCCGTTCTCAAGACGGGAGAACTCCTCCGTGCCCTTGCCCGCCACGCGGTACACGACACGGATGCTGCCCTCCTCCGCATCTGCCTCACAGATCGAGATAGGACGGGGCAGCAGCCTCCTCCCGTCGGAGGAGAACAGCGAGACAAACTGCCCGGCCTTCACCTCCCCTGCGAAGGACACTGCGAGCCGGAGACTGAAAATCTCTGCCGTAAGCTGCTTCTGTTCTTTGACGAGAGCAATTTCCTTTCTCTTCATAGCAATCTTTGCTTCCACCTTCCTTATCGCCGTAATCCATTTCCCGCATCAGGACAGGCAAGCTTATGTCCGGTCCATCCGGGCCGCTCCTGCCTGTCAGCGGTTCAGTGCCTGCGCAAGATCCTCCTTCATCGCCAATACTGCCGCCCTGGCCGCGTCGGCATATCCCTCCGCCCCATAAGAAGCGTAGGCCTCCTGCTTCCACGCCGCAATAATGCCCCTGGAGGAATTCACGATGGCCCCGAGCCCGTCCTCATCAAAGAAATGGACAAGATCGCTGCCTTTTCCGCCCTGTGCCCCGTAGCCCGGCACCAGAATGAAATTCTTCGGCAGCAGCTTCCGCAAAACCTTCCCCTGCTCAGGATAGGTTGCGCCCACAACGGCGCCGACATTTGACCAGCCGGAAGCATCCACCGAGGCCTCGCCCCACTCCCGGACCTTCTCGCCGACCAGCTCATAGAGCGGTCTTCCTGAGATCTCCCGGTCCTGGAACTCCCCGCTGGACGGATTGGAGGTCTTCACCAGCACGAAGATTCCCTTGTCATGGGAGCTGCATACATCGACAAAGGGCTTCACTCCGTCCGTTCCCAGATAGGGATTGACAGTAGCGAAATCTTCGTCAAATGGAGCATACTCTTTCTCCCCCACTTTCACCGTTCCCAGATGCGCTGCGGCATAGGAGCCGGAGGTGGAGCCGATGTCGCCGCGCTTCACATCCCCGATCACTACGAGTCCCTTCTCATGGCACAAATCGATCGTCTTCTTGTAGGCAATAAGTCCCGGGATCCCATACTGTTCGTACATCGCGATCTGGGGCTTCACTGCGGGAACCAGGTCTGCTACAGCCTGGACGATGCCCTCATTAAATGCATAGATCGCGTCGGCCGCAGCTTCCAGTGTCTCTCCCTGCTCCGAGAACGCGCGCTCCAGAAGCTTAGGCGGCAGGAAGCTAAGCTGTGGGTCCAGTCCCACCACAATCGGCGCGCCGGTCGCCTTGATCTTGGATATTAATTTGTTTATCATACGGAAATCCTCCTCTCAAGCTTGCTCTGCAGCATTTCCTGCCTGCAATGACAATCGTTTCCTTCCCATGATTCCCGAAAGCGGAGTCAAAGAGACCTTACTCATAAAAGAAAGGACTCTCCGGCGGCAATTCGGAATCATTCGGCATAGATCACTTCACCGCCGACAATCGTGTATTTTGTCCGCCCATATACCCGCTTTCCCGCAAAAGGCGTGTTCCGCCCCTTCGAAGCAAATTCCAGCGGATCAATCACATAGCTCTCCTCAAAATCAAAGATGGCAATGTCCGCCGCTGAGCCCTCCTTCAGCGAGCCGCCGGGCACACCCAGGATGCGGGCCGGGTTGAGGCTCATCTTCTCCGCCATCTGCATCAGGGTCAGCACTCCGCCCTTCACAAGCTCCGTGTATATGAGCGCCGCGCTGGTCTCTATCCCCACAATCCCAAATGGCGACTGCATGAAGCCATAGCTCTTCTCCTCTTCGCTGTGCGGGGCATGGTCCGTGCTGATGCAGTCGATGGTTCCGTTCCTGAGTCCTTCTCTGAGTGCTTCTATGTCCTTCCTGCTTCTCAGCGGCGGATTCATTTTGAAATTGCCGTTGTCCTCAGGGATGTCGTCCGAAGAGAGAATCAGGTGGTGCGGGCAGACCTCTGCGCTGATGCGCACACCCTCCGCCTTCGCCCCTGCTATGATTTTTACAGAATCCGCTGTCGAGCAGTGGCAGAGATGGAGGCGCACACCTGAGGCCTTGGCGAGAATCGCATCCCGCGCCGCGATCACAT
Source organism: uncultured Lachnospiraceae bacterium (assembly GCA_902803505.1). Classification (GTDB taxonomy): domain Bacteria; phylum Bacillota; class Clostridia; order Lachnospirales; family Lachnospiraceae; genus Chordicoccus. The sequence goes on from CADCQE010000134.1 coordinate 4,608, forward strand.
CCTCCACAGCATTTGAGATGCCGGGGAGGCTCAGGCGGGCTGCATTCTCATCGTCATTCATCACGCCGCCGCGCACCATGCCGATCTCTTCGCAGTGGTCGCAGATCAGCCCGCCGCACGCGGCAATCCGTTCCATCGCATCCTTCATGAGGGCTGCGTTCATCACGGACTTTCCATCTTCGGAAAATGCCATGACCCCGTGCCGGCAGATCTCCTCGATGTTCACCAGCTCTTCGCCTCTCATATCCTTCGTGATGGCGGAGGATTGGAAGATGCGGATCTTCGTGAGGGACCTGGCCTTGTTCTCCACATAGGAAATGCGCTCCACCCGGTCCATCACCGGCCTGGTGTTCGGCATGGCGAGCAGTGTCGTCACTCCTCCCCTCGCCGCGGCCCGCGCGCCGGAACCGACATCCTCCTTGTAGGTCTGCCCCGGATCCCGGAGATGGACATGGAGGTCCACGAGGCCGGGAAGTACCGTAAGCCCCGCGGCATCAATCACTTCGTCGGCCTTATCGCCGAGCGAAGGAGCGCACTTTGTGATGATGCCGTCCGTGACCAGGATGTCGCGGATGCCCTCCTCTCCTGTGTCCGGATCCACGACGAAACCGCCTCTGATTAACAGTTGTTTGCTCATATCGTTCAGCTCCTAAGCCTTTTTGGACCCACGGCATACATTTTCATTATGCCGGTACGCATTCGCAATCGCCGAAGGCAATTGCGGTCGATGGATGGTACGAAGTCAAATCTTACAAATCCGAGACAAGGATGCCCTGCTCTGCCAGCAGCTCCCGCACCGCAGCATCCCAGGCACTGTCCAGGGTTCTGTCCATTGAAAAGACCTTCAGGGAAGTGCCGGTGGTCAGCACGAGATTCGTCCCGTCAAAGCGCAGATTGAGGCAGAGCCCCTGTACCTGCCCGCAGCTCAGCTCCCCTCCGGCATTTCGCAGAAATGCCCCCAGCTTCTCCCTCGGATAGAACAAGACGAATTTAAAGAACAGCGGGGTGCGCTTGCCTTTGATCAGGGAGAAGCAGTGCTCACGCACTTTGTTGAAGCGGATGTACTCCACTTCTCTTTCCGGGGTGCTGCCATTTTCCAAAAAAACACCCTCTGATGCTTCTCCCGGGCCATCCGGGCCGGCGCCGCGCTCCGCTTCAAAAAGCTTCTCATATCTCCCGTCAATGGAAAATGTACAGAAGGTCGTAATCTGGGCCTCGATGAGGGAGTAGTCGTCAAAGAGCGTTCCCATGAGGAAGGCGGACATGAATTTTTTGATATCCAGAATATTTATCGCTATCATAGTTTCATAGTAGTGCATGGCGGCCAGTTTCGCAATGGGGAAACTTGAGTGGGGCTCTTAAGAGCCGTCCCCCTGGCCCACGCAAGCTTCATAGAAAGTTTACTTGTATCTGGGCACTGTCTGTGGTATAATGCACGTAGTATTCATTACTACGTTTAGCAGTTTTAACAGCAACCTCCGTTCGGACGCAAGTCTGAGCGGAGCGGCAAATCCCGGCAGAAAAGAGCACTTATGAAATTCAGAGTAGCACTAGACAGCGGCGGTGAACTGACAGAAGAACTTGCAGGGCACGAGGAATACAGGATGGTTCCTCTCACTCTGACGGTGAACGGCGTCACAATCATTGATGACGGGCAGATGTCCCAGAAGGAGCTTGTGGCCAGGATCGCAGAGGATCCGGACTGCCCGAAGACAGCTTGTCCTTCCCCGGAACTGTTTTATAAAGCATTTGACTGCGGAGCGGAGCACATCTACGCCGTGACCTTGTCGGCAGAGCTGTCCGGCTCCTACCAGAGTGCCTGTGTGGCAGCCAATATGTTCCGCGAGGATCACCCGGGCGCTAAGATTCATGTCTTTAACTCCGTCTCAGCCTCTGTGGGCGAGGGCCTGACAGTCCTGAAGATTACCGAATTTGAGAACATGGGGCTTCCCTTTGAGGAGATCGTCGAGCGCACGGAGAAATACATTCGCTCGAAGAATACATTTTTTGTACTGGATAATCTTGAGACACTCCGCAAGAACGGGCGCCTCAGCGGCATGAAGGCCCTCGCGGCCTCCCTGCTGAAGATCAAGCCCATCTGCTACGGAACCAGAGAAGGAGCCATCGGCCAGCTGGACCAGGCGCGGGGCATGGGCAAGGCCATTGTCAAGATGGTGAACTACATCGTCGAGCGCACCCCGGATCCGGAGAACCGCATCCTCGGCATCAGCCACTGCAACTGCCCCGACCGGGCGCAGATCGTGAAGGAGGAGGTGCTGAAGCGCATCCACGTCAAGGATGTCGTCCTGCTGCCCACCGGCGGGCTGTCTACCATCTATGCGAATGACGGCGGGATTATTGTTGTCCTCTGAAAGCGCGCAGGGAAGGGCCTTCTTTTTGTACGGAACCGCTCTTCTGTCTTACTTGACTCCCTCTCAAAAGTGCGGTATACTCTACGCTTAGTGAGCTTGGGAACCCCGGTTCACGTGTCAATATCTCGGGAGAAGGTTTAAAGGAGTTTATCGAAAATGAGCCAGAAGAAGGTAGAAGCTTACAAAGAATACAAGAAGAACAAAGCGCAGATCCTGAAGCGCGAAAAGCTCATACGGAGGGTCGAATACGGTATTATTATCGGCGTGTGCTGTGTCTTTGTCGGCTGGTTCGGATTCTCTGTATATAAGAGCGCGACCCGCAAGGATGTGTCGGCGGAAGCGGTGCAGGCGACGGAACTGGATATGTCCCAGTATGAAGAATATGTCGAGGGGCTTCAGAGCTCCTTCCGCTGACCCGGTCTGCCAGCTTTTTTTAATCATAAACATAAGGACCCGGAGCACTTGCTCCGGGTCCTTTCTTACTCATTGCCGCTATCTATCAAAGCTTAACAACGTTGGCAGCCTGCGGTCCACGTGCGCCCTGCTGTACTTCATATTCCACAGCCTGGCCCTCTTCCAGAGACTTGAATCCCTCGCCCTGAATCGCAGAGAAGTGCACGAAGACATCCTTGCCATCCTCACCTGTGATGAAGCCGTAGCCCTTTTCAGCGTTGAACCACTTGACAGTACCCTTGTTCATTGTGTTACCTCCATAACATGAAAAAAAATAAATAGAATATCACTTCCGGGGACAAAAAAGATTCACCGGATATTGCAGATTACAGGCAAGTCACGCACATAATCTCCAATAGCCAGTGAATACATGTGATTGTTTCCCTTAATCAACAAACCAGATTATATTTCAAATTGAGTGGAATGTCAAGAAAAAGTGAGAAGTCCGGGGAGGGTTCCCACCTGCCGGATTTTACGCCTCCGTTATCTTCTCATACGGCAGCCGGATATATTTCCCGTCCTTAAGCCCTGCAGCTTCAAGGTCGCCGCCGGTTATGATCGCATACGCCAGGTTCAGCATTCCCCCGGCCTGGCCCTCCTTGTCGTTGTAGACCGTCCCGATCATCTCACCGGCGCGGACGGCCTCGAGCCCCTCACTGGTGCCGTCGATCCCGACGATCACGGGCCAGTCCTCCCGCGGAACCTTCAGCGTCTTCAGCGCGTCAATCGCCCCCAGGGCCATATCGTCATTATTGGGCAGCAGCAGCTCGATCCTGTCTCCCAGCTCCGTCCACATCGCCGTAAACTGCGTCTTCGCCTGGGCACGGTTCCAATTGGCGATGGCATAGCCGAGCTTCTCTACCTCGATACCTGCCTCCATGATCGTATTTATAGAAGACTCTGTGCGGACGATCGCGTCCTGATGGCCGATCTCGCCCTCGAGGCTGACGTACTGCAGCACGCCGTCCCCGTTCCGGTCCATTTCCTTCGATGCAAGAAATGCCTCCGCCGCGATCTCCCCCTCCAGAACGCCGGACTGATAGGCGTCCGCTCCCACATAGTAGAGCTTGTCCCAGCGCTCCAGGTCCTCCGGCACAAGCTCGCGGTTAAAGAAAATGATGGGCACGCCGTTCTTCTCAGCCATATCGGTGATCGTAGTGGGCTCTGTCCTGTCCACCAGATTGACGCATATGACGTCACAGCCGCGCTCAATCATCATCTTCACCTGGTCATTCTGCGTGGATTGGGATTTGGCTGCATCCATCACCTCGAGAGAGATCGTCTCCCCCGTCTCCTCCGAGAGCTGGTACACGTCCTCCTTGAAGGTATCCATCAGGTGGGAAATGAATGTGTCGTATTGGTCATAGAGCGTCACGCCGATCTTCATCGTCTTCTGCTTCGCCGGCTGGCTCTGACTGCAGCCCGAAGCAAAGAATCCGATGCAGCCGGCCAGCAATCCGATCCCGCTCCTTAATAAAATACCTCGCTTCATCCGCTTTACCTCTTGGCAGAACATATCTCATCGGGCAGCCGGAGACAGAAATCCCGGCCTATTCCTCCTCATAAAGCAGCGTCACCGCCATGTTCGGACAGCATCCTCACCGGACAGTCGGAAACAGGATCCCGACCTTCTCCTCCTCATGGAGCGTCTCCGGCGTCACAGTGAGATAGGCGATCTCCTGCCGCTTCACATCCGGCCGGAAGATGCCAAAATATCCGGCCATAGTCTCCACACAGCGGTAGCCCATATAATACTCATCCGGTACCACAAGCGCAGAAATCACCCCATAATCGAGATCATAGAGATTCCGGGTGGAGCGCCCTTCCCCGTAAATGCGGAACGACGTTCCTTTCCAGGCGGCCGCGAGCTGGGCAGCCTGTTCAGTGGCGGCATCGTCAAGAGCTGCGATGACCTGCACGGGCTGGGAGCTCATCTGCTCAGCGAGCTCCGCGCCGTTCTCGATCTCCTCCTCCGAGAGGATCCATGCGGGCGTGATCCCGGATTCGGCGAGGCTTGCACCAAAGCTCTCGAGGACATCCTGCATGGCACTCTGTCTCTGGTTTCCGGAGAGCACGCCGACCCTCAGCCCTCTGCCGGCACCCTCCCCGCGGAGCAGGGCACTGGCGACAGCTTCACCGATCCCAAGAGAATCCGGCATCACCGCATCGATCATAAACTCCCCGCCCTGGATGTCATCAGAACACACCTGCAGGGCTTTTACTGAAGAAAGAGCACTCTGCATCGCCCGGTCCTCGTCCCTTGCGCAGGGCTCGACGATGATCCCGTCGGCGCCGTTTTCCATCTCACGGCGGATAATCGCAGCTTCCTCTTCAGGGGAATTCACTCTTCCCGTGGAAATGACGCTGACGTAGACTCCGAAGTCCTCCGCCCCTTGCTCCAGTCCCTCCCGAAACGCCTCCCAGCGCTCGTCGGAGCTGTTGCGCACGATCACCGAAAACGAATAGATACTTCTCGGCCTCCCTGTCTCCAGGATGCCGTAGACGCCGTAGGCCGCCACAAGGAGAATCAGGAACAGCAGGACCAGGACCGCTCTTCCATATCGTTTCATATGGATCCCTCTTTCTTTTTCGTCTCAGCAATCAGGAATGTTGGCGTTTGGCGACCCAGTATCTTCCGTCCTTCGTCTTATTGATCACTCCGCTTTGCACAAGCGATTCTGTATATTCCGGGAACCCATCCGGATTGATGACATCCGCTTCCTTCAGGGTCTTAGCTGTCTCCGGAGAATTCGCTCCGCAGTCCCGGAGCCCTCTGATAATCATCCCCTTCCGAAAGGTCATTGCTGCTGCTGTAAAAATCGCCATCTTTCTCACCCATCCTTTCTTGATGCTTCCTGTGGCACATCCTCTTTCACTTTCTCGATGCGCTTGCCTTCCTCCAGTAGTTTCAGGTTCTCCTTCGTCGCCGGGATATCCGGCAGGCGGATCCGCACGTCCATGCCCTCGTCCGGATGAGTCTCGATCTCGAGCCCATAACGCTCTCCGAAGCGCAGGCGGATTCTGGAATGCACGTTGAGGAGCCCCACGCCGGAGCCCCGTGAGGGCTTCCGCTCGGGATCGGTCAGGAGGAGGGCCGCCTCGTCCTCCTTCATGCCGGGCCCGTTGTCCCGGACCTCGAGGATCACGTCCTCCCCTTCCCTAAAGCCTCTCACGTGGATCTCGCCTTCATCGTCCATGTATTCCATGCCGTAATAGAGGGAATTCTCGAGGATCGGCTGCAGAATCAGCTTGACCGTGCAGCAGCCGAGGATACTCTCATCCACTTCGAAATCCACGGTGAACCCATTTTTATAACGGATCTTCTGAATATTCATGTAGTGCTGGGCGTGGCGGAGCTCCTCCTCCACACTGATCACTGTCTTCCCGCGGCTGAGGCTGATCCGGAAGAGACTGGCCAGCTGCTTCACCATATAGACCGCGTCCTCATATCGCCCGCCGGTGATCATCCACACGATGGAATCCAGCGTATTATAGAGGAAATGCGGATTGATCTGGGACTGCAGTGCATCCAGCTCACTCTTCCGCTTCTCCTCCTGCTCCGTCACCACATCCTGCATCAGCTGCTGCACCTGCCCGACCGTGGACTGCAGCGTGCGCCCAAGGTGCTCCACCTCCGCTGAGCCCCCGACGTAGATCTCCGGATTCCGCTCCCCGGCCTCCCAGGCCTCGATGGACTGATCCAGCTTGCGGAGCGGCATCGTGATCCGATAGGAGATCAGCTGATTGACGGTCAGAATCGCGAGAAGCGCCAGTGCCACAAGCAGGATGAGCAGATACCGGGTACTCAGGATGTTGGTCTGGAACGTGGCCATGGGAATCACGCGGACCAGCTTCCATCCGGTGTAGGCGACGGTACGCACGGTGATGATCCGCTCGTCCCCGCTGTAGTGGTCGCGGAAGCTGGAGTCGTCGTGCAGCAGAACCTCCCCGCTGTTCTCCGCCGTAACCCCGGAGCGGATCAGGTTGAGCCTCGGGTGATAGATCAGCTCGCCACCCGGGTCCATGAGGTAGACGTAGCCTCCGGAGGTGTCGGCATTGACCTTATCGAGG
>CADCQE010000135.1 GCA_902803505.1 uncultured Lachnospiraceae bacterium
CTCGCACAGTGAGAGGATGAAGTCCGCCTTTAATGCGATCGGATTGTCATCATCCGAATAGTTCATGTTTATATCCATCGGGTTTATGTACTGTGTGCTCGTGGGACTGATCTTTATCACCTGTCCTCCGAAGCGTTCAACAAGCGGAGAATACTCAGCCTCCGGATCCGATATGATCACATCATCATCCGTTACGAGGAAGGCATTCGCTATCTCCCTCTTTGCGGCGAATGATTTTCCGGAACCGGGTGTACCGAGGATCAAGCCATTCGGGTTCTTAAGAAGCTTCCTGTCCACCATGATCAGGTTATTCGACAGTGCATTAAGCCCGTAATACAGGCTCTCATCACCCGACTGGAAAAGCTCCTGTGTTGTAAACGGTACAAAGATCGCCGTCGAGCTCGTTGTCATCCCCCTCTGTATCTCTATGCGATTGTTGGCAAGCGGCAGGCTGCTCATGAGTCCCTGCTCCTGCTGGAAATCAAGGCGTATCAGGTTACAGTTGTGCTTCTGGGCCATTGATTTTGCCTGGAAAAAATTGTTTTCAAGCTCCTGTTTAGTCCTGCCTGTGTTCATGACGAGGAAGGTGAGTAAAAACATCCTCTCGTTCTGGCTCTGCAGCTCCTTTAACAGGGCCTTGGCATCCTTGCCGTATGTTGCAAGATCCGAAGGGATGATGTCCATGTCATATCCGGCCCTTACTGCCTTCTTCTGTTCCTCGATCTTGCTCCGGTCAAGTTCCGTGATCGTATGCTTTACTGTCTTTATCGCTTCGTTCTGGTCGACCGAGCGGATATGCATAGTCACGATCTGGCTTGATTCCATGTTGAGAAAGTCTGCAAGCATCCTGTCGCTTATATCCGATGCATCGATCGACAGAAAGCTCATGGCACCGTAAAGGCTTCCCATCCTGAACATCTTGCCGTTCATGAAATGGAAGCTGCTTGGTGCTATGAAGTCCTTGACCGATAAACCGGATCCCACAAGGTACTTCCAGTCGAAGTTGAACTTCTCCTTATCTCCCATATGAAACTGCTGGTGCATGAGTGCCAGTCTCTCCCTGCCGTTTAAGACTTTGGCCTGTACACCGAGTCGCTTGAAATTATTGAGTATATCTGTCTCAATATGGATTATCCTCGGCTTTGCAGACCTCATGGTATCCGCATGGATCCCGAAGGTTAAATACTTGGTCTTGGTAAGACCGTTATTGCCGGCTTCCATCTGATGAAAGAGCATGGAAGAGTATTCATCCCTGACATTATTGAACCCGTCCTTCCTGTGCGGGATCGCTATGCCGGTCCTGAAATCCTCAACATCGGTTGCCATGTTCATAAAGGAAAGCTCGAAATGCACTGAGCTGTCAAAGAAGTTAAGGAATGAACACCACTCCTCGAATATCTCCGTCTTATCCTCCTGCAGGGCCAGCTGGTAATTGATGTCCTGGAACTGGATAGTCTTCGTATAATAATCCTGTCCGACCCTGCATATCCCGTCCTGGAACATCCGGTCAAAGGGTATTGACTGCTGGGCTGTCCGCGGGATCCCGTCGTTTTTACGTGCTTCCTCTATGATCTTTTTTACTTCCTTCTTCTCTGCCCGGCTTAAGTGCTCGGGCATCTTAAAGGCTCGTTCCTCCTTCTTCTTAAAAAAAGTCATCAAGATTCTCCTCTCTTCCTTTTTTCTTTTTCTCCGGGCGCATTGCTTCGTTGTACATGACGATGTTGTTGATATCGCGCTCGGCTTCCGCATATCTGTGAAGTGCGGCATAGTAATTATCTGTTTTGTAAGGCCTCTCCTTCGGCCTTATGAAAGTTGCCTCGATAAGGTGTCCCAGGATGACTTCCAGGTGCTGACCGTTCTTTTCATACATAGCCAGAAAGAAAAACGGCATCATGATCACCATCATCCCTATGGCTGCTGTGCTTACTGAAGCTATCTGTTTTATCAGAAAAAATGACGGTACTCCGAAGAGTGCCGCCACTGAAAAGCATATCAGCTGTCTTTTTGTCAGGTTGAACACCAATTTGCTCTTTACCTTCGTGAGGTCACGAGGCACTGAAATATATGATGCTGCCATCTTAAATCCTTTCCGCGATAAGGATTCTTCCCTACCGCTACTAATGTGCATGTAATACTGCTTTTGCGACTGTTCCTGTCTTAAACAGCGTAAAAGCCAACAGGATCGTGTATCCCATGACTCCCCAAAGAGAGCCTATGATATCTGATGTGAATGAGATCGATTGTATCAGTACCGCATATATTCCCACACATATCATTATCAGGAATCCCTGGAATCCCAGTGCGAACAGCGACCTTAAGTAATTCTGTCCGATATGGCTCTGCTCCCTGTTTCCAAAGGTTGCAAAGGGGATCGGTGCAAGTGAGACCATAAGATAGATCTCTATCATCCTTGCGTAAACGATTACGAATATCAGTGCCGATAAGATATATATCAGGAACTGTACCACGAATGACTGTAAAAAGATCGAAAGCAAAGGGCCTACATCCATTGCTTCCAATGTAGCCTGCATGCCTGCAAGGGCGCTCGCATCTATTGCCGTCGAACCGGCGATAAGGCCGCCCGCATTGTTTATCACATGCTGTGCCACATCGAATACCGCCATCGTGATGTTCATCGTGTTCGTTATAAGGGTTACTGCCACAAAGGTTTTAAATATCCATTTCCAGAAGATCCAGGTTTCAAAGTTCGCCAGGTTATTATGGCTTATGACCAGCTGGATCAGCTCGTAACAGGCTATGAACGTGAGTATTATCCCGGCTATCGGCATGATCACATTCGTGGAAATGTTCTCGATCATACCAAAAACAGCAGGCGAAAATCCCGCAGGCGACATGCCCACACTGGTTGATATCTCTCCTACCCTGTCATTCACCGAATCAAAGGTACTCGTTAAATGATCCATAATGCCTGTAACAAGCAGTTCCCGAAACCAGTCCTCGATTGACTGTAGAATGCTGTCCACTTGTTACCTCCTCTTCCCGGGCATAAAAAAACCGGACAGTATTCACTGCCCGGCACATGCCCTCTCTTACATTATCCTATACCTGATGTTCCAGAACCCATTGCAGAAATCCCTCATATTCCAAGCTTCCGTCTGCCACCGCTAATATGGTTTCATACAATTCTTTCTGTGTGTATTTAAGTTCAATTCCATTCAAAGCCAGAAAAACAAGCATTGCATGAGTTCCAATCCTTTTATTTCCATCAAGCATACAATGATTCTTGATCAGCCCATATCCAAGTCTTGCAGCCTTTGACTGAATTGTAGGATATAATTCCTCCCCGCCAAATGACTGAAATGGCATTTCAAGTGCTGATTCCAATAGGTTGTAATCCCGTACTCCATCGCTTCCGCCAAATTGATTGATGAGCTGTGCATGAAGCATCAGTATCTGCTCCTTACTTAATTTCTTCATTTAGCAAGCACCTCGTATGCCTCTTTATTCTGTGTCATCAATCTTTTGGAAATTGAGATGACATCCTCATCCGTCGCATTTGCATTTTCGTCTGCTTTGCTAAAATCGATCACAAGATATCTGGGAACATTGTTTTTTAGAATTACCGCCGTTCCTTTTTCATCAACCAGCTTGGTGACTTTTGAAAAATTCTGATTGGCTTCCGTAATGGAAATCATTGTACTGGTATCTATAGTCATGTGTAAACACCTCCATTTCTATGACTATAGTATACCATATATTATAGCTATAATACAACCTATTATTAGTCTGCCCTTTTAGATCAGAACAAACCTGAAAGCAGGGGAACAAGCGTGATACCGATAAGTGCAACACCATCACCGGCCATGAGCTGCTTCATTCCCTGGCTCTTACTTCCGGGGTTGTCGTTACCGTAACCTTCCATGAGGTTGATAGCTCCCCAGATGCCAAGACCTGCACCAAGTGCTACTACGAGTGTCTGAAGTACGCCTACTGCGCTGTTGAAAAATGCCATGATGATTTTCAAAACTGACTTTTTGATTTAGAGGGGTTTTGTACATTAGATA
>CADCQE010000136.1 GCA_902803505.1 uncultured Lachnospiraceae bacterium
GTGATTGTGCTTTTTCAGCAGCTTCCAGAGGCCCGGGAAATCCAGCTTGCCGCCGCCCGGCTCCCAGAACCAGCGTCCGCCCTTCTCATCGAACTCCGCGCCCGCGCCAAAGCGCTTCTCGTCGGGAGCGTTGAGATAGGTGGTGTCTTTAATATGGAAATATTTCACTCTGTCGTGATAGGTGTCATAGAACCACTTGATGTCCTTGCCCATGATCGCAACCTGTGCCGTGTCGAGGCAATAGTAGACATACTTCGGGTCGGTCATCTCCAGGAATTTCTCGTGCTCATATTTATTGACTGCGCACCAGAACTCGTTGTGGATCGAGACCTGCAGGCCCTTCTCGGCGCACATGCGGCCCACTGTATTCATGCACTCCGCCACATTTTTCAGGCCTTCCTCATCCAGAGGGCCCGTGCCGTAATACTGGCCGGCCGGCTGTACGATGAGGTTGATCCCGCCGCATTCTGCCAGGGCATCGATGGCCTGCTGCTCGTAAGCGAAGATCGCCTCGTGGTTCCGCTTGTCCTGCGAGCCCACATGGTGGGAGAACATGCCCGTGATGCGCTCGATGCCGCGCTCCCTGGCAAATTCCCGGAAGGCCGTCATGGAACCGAAAGCGTTCTGGATGCTGGGGACGGAGAAGACCATGATCTCAATGCCCTTGAAGCCGGCACCCGCGAAGTAGCGGAGGATCTTGTCCCAGTCCTGGTAGTAGTAGGCATTTCCAAAATCGCCCATGTACCACTCGTCAAAGCTGTTGATCTGCTTGTAATTAATATTCCCCCAGAGGTTTGTCATGTAGGTGTAGTTCAGATTTCTTTCCGCCATCACTTAAGCCTCCTTTGCATAATTCTTTTCCAGACGGTTCCAGAAGGTTCTCAGTCTCAGGATGCCCTTCGGGATATCCAGAGAGTACTTGGACTCCAGCAGCACCGGCCCGTCAAATCCCGTCTCTTTGAGGATCTTATAGATGGCAGCAAAGTCCATATCCCCGTATCCAAGATCCCAGTATACTCTCTGGGCAGCTCCGTCCTGCGGGAACTCCGGAGAGATGGTCTGATAGACGCCGTCGGGATCTGTGAATTTTGTATCCGTGAAGCAGACGGCCTTGGCCGCTCCCGCGTATTTCCGGAAGACCTCCAGGTAATCCGCGCCCGCGATGTGGAGATGGGCGGGATCCGGGGCGAAGCTCACCTTCGCCGGATCGAGGAGCTCCATGTAAGAATCAATGCCCGCTCCCCGAAGCTCTGTCCAGTACTCATTGCGGATCGCCAGATTGATGCCGAGCCCCTTCACGTCCGCGCCGATGCGGTTCATGCATTCGGCGGAGTCCTTCAGGAACTTGTCCATCTTCCCCTCGTCGCCGTCAAAAGCCAGGCGCAGGAAGCCGATGCCGGGTGTGGGGGAGGCAAGAAGCGTGCTGCCCTTCAGTTCTTTCAGGGCCTCGGCGGCATCCATCGCGTAGTCATAGAAGCCGTCGAAGAATTTCTCCATGGGAAGGCCCGTCTCAAAGAGGGAGTTGTACATACTCTGGGCCGTGACGCCGATGCACTCCACATTGCCGATGCCCTTCTCGTTCAGGTACGCGAGGTATCCGGCCGGTGATCCGAATCTTGTCTTTACGGACGCCGTGCAGATCGGTGCGCCGTTTCTTGAGACATTCTCCGTGTTGACCACCATGGGAATCATCACGGAGGTGAAGCCCGCAGCGGCGAACATATCTGTCAGTTCGTCCCAATACCACTTCGCGGCCCGAAGAAATGCGCCCGGCCCGCTGGTGTCCGCATTTACAATCCCGTAGCTTGCAACTGCTTTCATATGTCTGACTCCTTCCTTTCCGTTTGTCTCTATCACTTTCTATCGCTTTCTGAAGAAAGTATATCCGCTGTCAGATCCCCGATCAAACAACCCTTTTCCTAATAGAATGGGAAAAATACACGTTACGATTCACGGCCAATCTGCTTCACCAGTAGATCTTCCCCAGCACCTGTTTCATATAATAGGAAGAAAGTGCCATCGCAGCGAGGTAATCCGGCGATCCGTCGTCTTCAATTGTTACCCAGCCCTTGAAACCGTAAGCTGCCACATGCTTCCACAGCTCTTCCATAGGAAGCAGTCCTTCCCCGGGTTCCCAGAACCAGCGGTGTCCGTCGTCGCAGATCTCCACGTCCTTTGCGTAGCGGATCTCATCCGGCACACCCAGATCCGCCGTGTCCTTCCAGTGGAAGGTGCAGATCCTGTCTTTATACGTCTCATAGAAATCAATGACGTCGTCGCCCATCAGCACCACCTGCGCCGTATCCAGGCAGTAGTGGACACAGCGGGGATCCGTCAGCTCGATGAGCTGCCTGTGGTTTTCTTTGTTCGTGACGCAGAAGAATTCGTTGTGGATGCCGATCTGGATGCCATTTGCCTCTGCGTACGCACCGATTTCATCGAGGCAGGAAGCGATGGTCCTAAGGCCCGCATCGTCGAGAGGGCCGTTTCCATAGAAATTGTTGCCGGGGCAGGTGTTGAGGTGCTTGCCGCCGAAAGCCTTTAATGTATCCACGGCCGCTTTTCCTGCTGCAACAACTTCATCGTGCTTCTCCGGGATGTGGGAATCGTCGCAGCCGTGGAACATGCCGCTGACCTCGATGCCGTGATCCTTTGCAAATGCCGTAAACTCCGCAGGCGTCCCAAAGAGCCCGAGGATCTCTGCCAGGTCCCAGGGCGCCAACTCGATGCCGTCATAGCCCGTGGCCTTGTGGTACCTGAGGATCCGGTCCCAGTCCTGGTAATAGCAGGCATTGGATTTGTCTTCATAATAGTAATCGCGGAAATTGTCGATCTGCTTATAGGGAACTGTCTTCCAGTGGCTCATGTGAGACAGCTTGATATTGTTTGCCATATGCTCTCTCCTCTTTACATAAAAGTCTTTTTCGGATGCTCCCGCCACAACGGGCGGTGCGGGCCGCAGCCCGCAGCTGACGTTTTGTTACTATTCACAGGCCTTATCTGCAATCAGAACCTGTCTCATTCATGCAAGCATGATGAGCCAGAACCTGATTGCAGATCGGCCGAAAATAGTAACGGCGTTTTTTCTCAGATGCCTTACAGGTTTTTCACAAACCATGCCGTCCGCAGGATAGACCGGCTGATATCATTGGAATTCCTGGGACTTAGAACCACAGGACCGTCATAGCCCGCCGCTTCGAGTGCCGCTTTGATCCCTGCGAAATCCACGCTTCCCTCGCCGAGGTCAGTGAAGACCTTCGTCGGGCGTTTCGCCGGGAACTCCGGAAGGGCCGTCTTCCAGGTCTCGTCCGTGTCCACAAAATTCGTGTCTGTAAAATGCACGATTCCGATGCGCCCCTTGTTCGCCTCGAGGACTGCCTTCACGTCCGCTCCCGCGATCCGGAGGTTCGCCGTATCGAGATCCAGTTTCACATCCCCTTCCAGTTCATTTAAGAAAGCGGTGATCTTATCACCTCTCAAGAGTCCCCAGAATTCATTCTTCAGGCAGAGGGTAAGGCCTTTCTCTTTTGCTGAGGCCGCGAGCTTTTCCACAAGGGCCTTTGTCTCCTTGAGGAACTCCTCCTCCCGGATCTCTCCGCCAAGAAGCGCTTTCACGCGGAAATAAGGCGGTGTCACGGAAAGGGTCACAGACTTGCATCCCATTTCCGCCGCAAATTGAATCGCTTCTTCACCATAATGGCCCGAGGCGCCGAAATACACTGGCAGCATGCCCTGGCAGAAGAGAGAGGGATTCAGATGCACACAGTCGATGCCGTCGATGCCGTTTTCTTTTAAAAATGCCAGATACTTTTCGCATGTTTCCCATTTTGTGGTGACAGAGCGAAGGGTGCGGGGAATCCCTGATCTCCCGCCAAAATCCCATTTCGGCTCATAAGGGATTTCAATGCGGGTAAATCCGCCCGCAGCCATGAGATGATTCAGCTCATCCCAGAAGTATTTGCTCTCGCGCTTGTTTCGGTTGGGGGCCTGATTGTCCAGATCCACAACCTCGGTACTAAAGCAGTATTTCATCTTGACCTCCTCTAAAAATGACATGTCAACGGATCATCGCTTTTCACCTTATGAACCGCTTAAGGAAAGCGATTCATCCTCCTGCTTCGCAGGACATTCTATCTTTAGATTCAGCATACGCTCTTGCAGCATTTTAAGACAAATTTCCCTTTTCCGTTCTACTGCGGAAAAGAGGCAGGAGCGGCCAGATCCTTCCGCACCCAGATCGTGTCCCATTCTTCTATATAGCCTGCCCGGAAGGCAGCGTCCAGTTCCTTACTGAAATTCTTTTCCCCCCAGATCTTCTGGTTCTCGATGTACACGCCGGCTTTCGGGGAGGCGGCATGGAGATCGTCGATCATGTCCTGCTCATACCACTCCATGTACCAGGGGAGAATCCATAAGAGACGGTTACAGGGAATGCGCTTCTTCCAGATCAGGTAGTTCGGGTTGCTCCGGGATGCTTCGAGGAAAATCGCGTCGCCCTCCTCCGTCAGCTCCAGGACCTTGTGGGTGTCCGGCCGGACAGTCTCTCCCGACAGATCCCCGAACCCTTTTCTCTCATACTCTGCCTGCATATACAGCATCGGCAGCGCGAGGAGAAGCAGCAGGAGATTGACGGCCAGACGGGCCGAAAAGCGTCTCTTTTTGCTGTGTGCACAGTCACATTCTTCGCAGAGATCTGTCCCGGCAAAGCAGACGACAAGCACCAGGAACCACAGCGGGAGCGAGTGAAACCTGGTTGTGCCGCGGGCTGCGCAGGGAATCACCATACCGGCAATCCCAAGCGCGGCAATTCCCCGCCTCCCCATACTGCTTTTGCTTCCCTCCTTACCAGGATCCCTTCTGCGAAGGAGAATGGTAAGAACAATGCCCCCGGCAATGACAAGGAGCGCACACTCCACGGCGTGGCGGAGAAAGGATGTGCCGCCCTTGCCGAATTCCGAAAGTGTCTGCGGGAAAAGTGAAAAGATATTTTCCATGCTGTCAAGAAGCGGCTGCAGCTTAAACGTCCAGGCTTTCTCATATGTGGCCGTATAGACTTCAACATTAAAGCGGTACGCCAGCTCCACCGCTTTTGGCCAGGCTCCGGCTGCGACAAGATACAGGACTCCGGCAGTCATAGGAGCCAGAGCTGCTGCCGCGAAGCGCAGGTAATACCCAAGCGCGCCGCGCCGGGATCTGCGGGACACTCCTGCATCACGGCCGGACTGAGCGGGCGGTCCTGCATCAAGGCCGGGCTGAGCGGGCACTTCCCACAAGCGATAGCGGAGCTCCTCCGCCACTACTGCAATGAGGCAGGCCGCCACAGGGAAGACAGAAAGAAATGCGGCCCCGACTGCGAAGAACACCGCCGTGCCTGCGATCAGTCCCCTCTTTCCATCAAGCTTGTGATCCGACAGATATCCGGCAAATTCAAGCAGGAGAGCGGCAAGCGCGAGTCCCTGTACCGTATCGCTCAGGATCTGCGAGGCACTGTATGCAGAGACAAGCACCGCCATAGGCCCGGTCAGAACGAGAGATGCTGCCAGCCGGAAGCGGTACGGCCTGGAGAAGGAGCGGATCACCAGCAGCCCGTACACAAGCGCTTCGCTAAGAAAGAAGAGCAGGCGCATCTGCTGGACAGACCCCGCTCCCAGGAGCGCAAACAGCCCGCAGAGCCAGTACACAACCGGTGTGTGCTGGGTGTAGTAATCCCGGTAAATGACGCGGTGCTGCCCGGCAAGAAGCATGCCTCCCAGGACATTATCATTTTCATCGATGACGGTCGGGAAATTCGTAGAAAAGAAACAGGACATCATGACAAAGTAAATCATTGCCGTGACCATCCCGACAAAAAGCGCATCTTTGGTAAAGCGCAGGCCGCGCTTCATCAGGTAACGGACGCGGAGGAGCAGCGCCGCAAAGAACAGGGCATAGAAGATCCAGATGCGGAGCCAGAATCCATCCGGATTGCCCCCGTACACCTTGAACGATGTCCAGTGCACTTCCCGGCCGTCCTTACGTGTGACCTCCAGTGTGCAGGCGGTTCCTGTCTTCCGTACGCGGATCTTATCCCGCAGTCTCGTCGGAAGCGCGCGCACACCGGGAACACCTTCCTCGAAGCAGGGGACCTGCACATTCGGCCAGAAATAGAGAATCTCTCCGCTGCCCGCATCCCGCAGGGTCACATCGCAAAGCCCTGTCTCCCTTTCATCTGCGGAGAGAGAAAAGCGATAGAGGTACGTGTAGGGGATCTCAATCCCCGCGCCTTCCGGATCAGAAAAATATTCTTCATATTCCTGATAGGTCAGGCGCTTTGTATAGATGATCCCGCCGAGGACAAATCCCAAAAGTGCGGCAATACAGACCGCCGCAAATACAATCTTCTTCCATGTCGGGATCCTTTGTTCCGGCCCGATCTGCTTTTTGCCGCCGCTCTCCCCCATCCGCATCTTACTCGATACTCCTTCTCATTCTTCTCATCAGTATACCACGATTTCAATGAGCCAAGCGAGTGCCTGCACACATCCTGCGGGCGGGAGATGGGAGTGAGCCTTAAGAAGCACAAAGAGACGGTTCCGGAGAAAGGAACCGTCTCTCCACAGGCAGTCATTGAAAAAGAAAGGATCGATCAGCGGATTTCCCAGAGAGCCCAGTCTTTGCCCATGGGCTCTGTGGATGTGCAGGTGGA
>CADCQE010000137.1 GCA_902803505.1 uncultured Lachnospiraceae bacterium
GCTGCAGTGGGGACGGTTCTTTTTGCGACATTTTAAAAAATGTCGCAAAAAGAACCGTCCCCACTGCAGCATTTTATGTCGCAAAAAGAACCGTCCCTACTGCATCATCAGCGGTCCCCCATCCCCACATATGTCTCCCGCTCGCCGACATACTTCGTCGCGGGACGCATGATTCTGCCGTCGTAGAGCTTATTCTCGACGTTGTGGGCGACCCAGCCCGCAACACGGGAGATGGCAAAGAGGGGTGTGTAGAGATCCTCCGGGATGCCGAGCATGTGATAGGCAAAGCCGGAATAGAAGTCGACGTTCGTCGGGAGGATCTTCTTCTTTCTTGCATAGGTGACTTCCTTGACCGTCTTCTCAAAGAGCTCAAAGAACTCGTACTTCTCTATGCAGTCCTGCTCGATGGCGAGCTGTTTGCAGAGTCCCCTCAGAAGCTCGGTCCGCGGGTCTGAAAGCGTGTAGACTGCGTGGCCGAAGCCATAGATCAGGCCGCTGTGATCGTACATCTTCTTGTCCAGCAGGTCGTTGACGACGGAGCGGACGACTTCTTCGTCCTTCGTATACTGGGTGCGCTCGATGACTTCTGCCATCATCTCTGCCACAGAGACATTTGCACCGCCGTGCTTCGGGCCCTTGAGGGAACCGACAGAGCCGCAGATAGCGGAGTACAGATCCGTGCCGGTGGAACCGATGACGACGTCTGTGAAGGTAGAGTTATTGCCGCCGCCGTGATCGGCGTGGATGACAAGCAATGCGTCGAGAAGCGAGGCCTCTTTCTGCGTAAAGCGTCCGTTCAAGCGGAGCATGTACAGGATATTCTCTGCGATGGAATAATCCTCTCTCGGGTAGTGGATGATCAGGGAGCTGTGGAAGAGATCGTGCATCTTCGCCTGATAGGAATAGCAGCCGAGGGCCGGATACTTCGCGATCAGGTTGATTCCCTTGAGCAGCGTCTGATAGACATCCGTCTCATCCGGTGACTCGTCGAAGTTGTAGAGAGCGAGTGTAAGCATCTGAAGGCGGTTCATCAGATTTCTGGAAGGAGCACGCAGCACTTCGTTAACAAGGAAATTATCCGGAAGCTCGTAGCGCATCGCGAGAGAGGCTTTGAATTCTGCAAACTGTTCCGCATTCGGCAGAAAGCCGAACAAAAGGAGAAAGCAGGTCTCCTCATATCCGAAATTCCCCTGGCGGTTCTCGATCAGGTCCTTTATGCTGTATCCGCGGTAGAGCAGATCACCTTCACAAGGCCGGACGCTTCCGTCCTCTTCCCTGACGTAACCGATGACGTCCGATACCCGTGTAAGACCGATGCGGACACCTGTTCCGTCTTCATTTCGAAGTCCCTTTTTCACATTGTGCTCTTTGTAAAGAGGTGTGGGAATATCCGTGTAATTGGACGATTTGCCGAAAAAACGTGCCAGGACGTTGTCGTCATGATAGTAAGAACTCATAATTCCCTCCTGTCTTTCGTTCATGAAACTCATGTAAAGTATCATTATAACAATTACGAAAACGATGTCAAGATTGCAGAACATGGGAGAGCGTGTTATAATGGGCATAGCTTTCGACGCGGGAGAGCCCGGTTGCTTTCATATGTCTCCCGTGATCACTTGAGAGAGGACGGTGTTTTTATGAAAAACAATGAGTCAAGCAAGATCCTGAAGTTTCTCGCGGTGATTGGATTTATCGCAGCTGTTGCGGCGATTGCATTTGCGGTATACCGCTTCCTGACACCGGATTACCTTGAGGATTTCGAAGATGACTTCGATGATGATTTCGATGATTATTTTGAGGATGAAGACGAGAGCCCTGTAGAAGAGGCTGCTGAGAAGGTCAGTGAAGCAGCGGAGGACTTCAAGGAAGCTGTCAGCGACGCCGCTGAGGACTTCAAAGAAGCGGTTACGGAATGAGCGGCTGAATCTTAAGGAAAGCGTATTTATGTCGAGATGGAGGGACATAGGGAATGAAGCCCATGTCCCTTATTTTGTGCTTGAGGAGTCACTATGAAGCGAAAAGACCTGGGCAGTGCCGTCATCAGACGGCTGGACTATCCGAATAAAGGCCGGTTTCTACTCGAGGAGAGCGGGGAGGAAGGAATTGTAAAGAATGTGATTCCCGGTCAGAGAGTCCTCTTCCGTGTGTATAAAAAACATAAGGGTGTAGTCTACGGAACCCGCGTTGAGGTTCTGGAAGCGTCTCCCCTTGAGACGAGGGAGCCCTTCTGTGAGCATTTCGGAAATTGTGGAGGGTGCCTTTACCAGACGGTTCCTTATGAAGAACAGCTGAGGATGAAGGAGGACCAGGTGCTCAGGCTGCTTAAGGACATCGTTTCGCCTGAGACCGTCTATGACGGGGTGAAGGGAAGTCCGGCCGAGACGGAGTACCGGAACAAGATCGATCTGTCCTTTGGGGATTCTTATGTTGGCGGGCCTTTGACGCTGGGAATGCATAAGATGGGCACCCGCTACACGGTCCTGGACGCAGAGTGCTGCGCCCTGATGCACCCAGACCTGAGAACTGTGCTCAAAACGGTGAGAGATTACTTCAGCAGGCGGGAGGTTCCATTTTACAATAAACTGCGGCATGAGGGATTCCTGCGCTATCTCATGCTCAGAAGATCTCAGACCAGCGGGGAAATCCTGATGGTGCTCGCCACTTCTTCACAGATGGAATATGACTTTTCTCCTCTCGTTGAGGAGCTCCTCGGTCTTGGATTATCAGGAAGCTTCGCCGGAATCTTTCACGCTGTATGTGACCGCTATGCAGATGCGCTGCTGCCGGATGAACTGCACTGCCTGTATGGCCGGGATTACTTCTATGAAGATCTGCTGGGACTCCGCTTCCGGATCTCTCTGTTCTCTTTCTTCCAGACAAATACAGCCGGAGCGGCAGTGCTCTACGATACGGTCAGAGAGTATGTCCGGATGGCCGGAAATGAAAGAGGAGAGGACATAAAGAAACCGATTCTGTATGACCTCTACTGCGGCACCGGGACAATTGCGCAGGTGCTTGCAGAAAATGCTGAACATGTCTATGGAATCGAGCTGGTTGAGGAAGCCGTAGAAGCTGCGAAGGCGAATGCTGCGCTCAATCGGATTACAAACTGCACGTTCCTGGCAGGAGATGTGTTCGAGACCTTGCCTCTGCTGCCCGAGAAGCCGGATTTCGTCATTCTCGATCCTCCCCGCGAGGGCGTCCACGAGAAGACGATAAAAAAACTGCTCACAAATGAGATCCGGGATATGATATACGTCTCCTGCAAAGCCAGCAGCTTTGTGGAAGACATGCGCTGCTTCCGGGAGGCTGGCTGGAGGATCGGCAGGTACGCTCTTGTGGATCTCTTCCCGCAGACCTGCCATTGCGAGCTGGTTGCGAAGCTCACGCGCGGTATGTGAGAAGCGAATACTTGACGGATGGATGGAGAAGCCTATGTATATTGAGAGAACCGACAACATGGCGGAGCTGTTCCGCGAAGCTCCGGTTCTGAGAGGAAGAGAGCTCATTCTCAGGCCGCTTGTGCTCTCAGATGCGGAAGACCTCCGAAGGCTGTGTCAGCAGGATGCAGTATACCGCTATCTGCCGACGTATCTCTTTGAGAAGAAGTATGAGGCATCCGAGGTGATCACACGCCTCTATAAAGAGGGACTGAAGGATTCCCTGATTCTCGGCGTCTTTCAGGAGAACTGCTTCTGCGGGCTGGCAGAATTCTACAGCTACAGGGCGCCGATTCATAAAGCGAGTGTTGGCTACCGGCTGCTTCAGGAGAAGTGGGGAAAAGGGATTGCGACGGAAACCTTGGGCGTAATGGTTCAAGAGCTTCTGACGCATCGGGGGATTGAGATCATCACCGCAAGCACGATGATAGAGAATAAGGCATCCGGGCGTGTGCTTGAGAAGAATGGGTTCCTGCTTGTTGACCATGCTGTCGAAGAGAACTGGGGGTTCCCGGAACCCACCATTGCGGATAAATGGCTTAAGTGAGGATTTACCTTGAAAGGAGAAAAATGAAAAAAGAAATCTTATATATCAATGCATGTGTTCGTGAGCAGTCAAGGACAAAAAGACTGGCAGACTGCCTGCTGGCAAAACTGGATGGGAATGTGGAAGAAGTGCGTCTGACGGATGTATCCTTTCCGGTGGCGGATGAAGCTTTCCTGAAGAAGCGGGACCGGCTCATCGCCGACGGAGAACTTCAGGACCCACTCTTTGCGTTGGCCCGGCAATTTGCGAAGGCCGACCAGATCGTGATCGCTGCTCCCTATTGGGATCTCTCCTTTCCTGCTGCGCTCAAACAGTATTTTGAGCAGATTAATGTTACCGGCCTCACCTTCATGTACACAGCGGAAGGATACCCGAAGGGACTATGCAGGGCGGACAAGCTGTACTATATTACGACAGCCGGAGGGATGTATGTGCCGGAGGAATTTGGCTTCGGGTACATCAGTGCATTAGCCCGGAATTTTTATGGGATCGAGGATGTGGAGATGATCCGGGCTGTCGGGCTGGATATTGATGGGGCGGATGAAGAAATAATTCTTTCTGAGTGCATGAGTGTGATAGCAGCAAAATGACGCAGTAGGGACGGTTCTTTTTGCGACATAAAATGCTGCGGTAGGGACGGTTCTTTTTGCGACATTTAAAAAATGTCGCA
>CADCQE010000138.1 GCA_902803505.1 uncultured Lachnospiraceae bacterium
AATTGCCGAAGGCAATTGCTTAGATTAACTGCATATAGGGAAAACGAAAGGTTCTGCGCAGCAGATAATTTCGTTAACGGCTATAGTATAAATCTTAACATATCGCAACACTAAATAAAAGGTGCCAGCTGTGCATTAAAAAAGAGCCTCTCGGCTCTTTCTTGATCTGCATGATTCTTTTCAACGCTGTCTTTTCCTATTCGTCCGGATACTTTATTGGTCTGCAGCGGTTTTATGAACCCATCCGGTCGCGCCCCGCAGACTGACAATCAGCCAGTCTCCTTCCTCTTTCAGGATGGGCAGACGCGTTCCTTCACTCAGGTTCGCAACCTTGAGTGCCGACAGATCATCCCAGGCATAGACGGCAGTGCTCTCATCCGCCACATACCAGGCCGGATTCACGACGATATAGGAAGCGTTTACCCAGCCCTCCGGACCGCCGTCTACATCATCCGACAGGACGCATTGTGCCCATTCCCCTGATTGATCCAGCACCATCATTCTGTCTCCATACTGCAGTGTCTTAACAACATCGGATGCCGAGCTCTTCTCTGTTCGCACGCTGAGGCTGTCACACAGCACAATCGCCGGAGGGCCAATCTGCCATCCCCCACTTTCAGGAGGGATGATTTCTGCCTGAACAGTGACTGCGCTTCCAAGCAGAAGAAGCGCTGCTGCCAAAACTGCAAATCTCTTTTTCATAATCGTCCTTTCTGCATTTTGTCTATGCATAGCATCTATAGCCGTTAACGAAAGGATCTGCTGCGCAGATGCTTTCGCTTTTCCTATATGCAGTCAATCTAAGTAATTATCTTCGGCTATTACTAAGGTTCATTAGTATAAGAAGGAATCAGAGAAGTACACTCCTGTTTTTCCCTGCATATTTTGCTCCATAGAGCGCCCGGTCCACACGCTGGACAAGGCTGTCTCCATCTTCCTGATCCTTTCTCTTCGTCACACCGAGGCTGACGGTCTTGTGCCCGGCCAAGGGGAAAGAAATCGCTTCAAACTCCTTCCGGATCTGCTCAGCTACAGCAAGTGCCTCCGCGTCGCCGGTCTCCGGGAGGACAATCATGAATTCCTCTCCGCCCCATCTTCCTGCGGATGCACCGCGGATGCCTGCAGCATGCTTTTTCAAAAGATCCGACAGCGCACAGATCACACTGTCGCCTTCCTTGTGTCCGTAGGTATCATTGATCTTTTTGAAGTCGTCAATATCAAGCATGACCAGAGACAGCGGCCGGGAGAGCGCTCCCTCCGTATACAGCGTGATTCTGCGCTGGATCTCCGTGCGGTTGTAGAGCTGCGTCATTCCGTCAGTGATCGCCATATTGCTCAGCTTCACATTCATATCGGAGAGCTGGCTATTCGCAGTCTCCAGT
This sequence comes from uncultured Lachnospiraceae bacterium, assembly GCA_902803505.1. GTDB lineage: Bacteria > Bacillota > Clostridia > Lachnospirales > Lachnospiraceae > Chordicoccus. Next base: position 1,383 of record CADCQE010000138.1, read on the forward strand.
TCCCTGGTTGCCTCCTCAATAAAGTTGGCAAGCCTTTCGACAGTAGAATATCTCCGGCTGGTAGTGTCTTCTTCCTTTACCCCGCTGTCTTTCTTCTCTTCCCTGCCCGGAATCATCTCCTTCAAGGAAGCGATCACGAGCGTAAGATTATGCTGATTGACGTGATCATTCGTCCTTAAGAATTCACTGAGTGTGTAGAACCCGGAAGAAGGCGCAATCTTCTCAAACGCGCTGGTCTCTTTTCCGATCTCGGAATCGCCCCAGAACGCTTTTCTGCCGGCACAGGAGAAGATCATGATGACATCCGGTTCCTCCCTGCGGATATCGTGTACATTCTGGAAGATGTATTCCATAATGGTCACGGGATCTCCGTACGCCAAGCGGATCTTGCCCGCAGTCTCGACATCCGATGCCATCACAAGAGAGCCGTCTTTCAGACATTGCTGCGGGTGGCGCAGGATCTCGATCCCGTGGCTGTTGATCAAATACGGGAATTCCAATGTGTTGAACAGGAAGTTGTCGTCATTCTCAATCCGGAGATAGCGCCGGTACGTGTCAAAGGCGCTGATGCCTTCAATCTCCCGAAGGATGTTGCCTTCCGCCTTCGTGATCTCCATCGCTTTGCCCAGGGGCTTCCATCCACTGATATACCGCGTGTTGACCACCAGGTCATCGCCTCCGACAAAGGCAAACACGATACTGTGGTCAGCCGCCTTCTCTCCGCTGGAGAATACAAAGGAGGAGGAAGAATTCAGAGCTTCATTAAACGCTCCTCCGCCCAGGATACTGACATCCTGGCGCACGTGATCCAGCTCGCTGCACAGGCTGGACATGGACGACTCCCACACAGTCGTATATAGAAAAATCATCTTGACCCAGAGGTTCTCATTCGCAAATTGAGCCACCTCACGGATTACGTTGTCGACATTCTCCCTTCCCATATGATACTGTTTGACCTCGACCTTTGCAGAGGGAGACTCAAACACTGTGCATGTCACTTCATACGGATCCGGGCACAGATCGCCGTGGAGAATACTCCCGCAGGTTGAACAGCCGACATAGCATGCCTCGGGGAATTCCTTCCTCAGCTCGTCTGCAATATGATCTACAGCGTCTCGGTCCATAGAGCCGCTGAATACCTGGAGCAGCATCTTATCTTCCGGTCCATTCCCCGCCATCTGCTTCAATTCATGAATCGAATTGCCAGCCGCTGCCACATCTCTAAAGGATACTTGATACTGTTTCACTTAACTCTCCTCCAGATAATCACTGAAAGCCCAAACGCCCCTCAATGAGAGACGGTATACCTCTTTATTCTCTCCTCATATTCTTTTCCACATGAATCGCTCTTCTTATGCGATTCATGTGGGATTCTATAAGCATAGCTCAATTGTAGAAGATTTTCAATCTTTCTGTATCGAAAGATTAATAATCCGATTCACCGCATCGTCCGGCGTCCGTTTAAAGCTTTGAAACATAGACAACCCAGTCTTCCTTCTCAATTTCTGAGATGACACGTTCCGCCGTATTACGGTTCTTAAGCTTAATCATCGCGATTACTCCGACGCTGTCAAGTACTTTCTGAGTCATAAAATCCATATCATGGATCTCATTCTCACTCTCCCGCATATATCTCACAAAGCACTTCACGTCGGAGACAGTTTCAAACTCCAGATATAAGCGCAGATACCTCGTTCTCTTGCTGATCGTCGCATCAATCGAGCGAAAAACGGTCAGTGTGAGGACTGCCATGACCAGTACCGCGAGCGCGACAACATAATCGCCTGCTCCAATGCAGAGGCCAAGACAGGCGGCAGCCCAGATCCCGGCGGCCGTTGTAATTCCCTTGATCCGGCGGTCCCTCGTGACCAGGATGCAGCCTGCACCAAGGAAGCCGACTCCGCTGATCACCTGCGCCGGCATGCGCACCGGATCTCCGGTATTATAAAGCAAAAATGTGTGGATATTCGTAATCATGATCGCGCAGGAAGCCATGCACACAATAATGTGCGTACGGAATCCGGCATCGACACGCTTATAGCTCCTCTCATATCCAATCACAGCCCCTGAAAGAAATGCCAGAAACAGTCTGAATAAAGCCTCTGCATAGGATCCTATTATCATATTTCCCCAATCTGCCGCATTCTCGGTACCACTCCAGGCGGAGGGCCTGTTCCCAAGATTCTCTGAGCTGACTATAGCCGTTAACGAAATTATCTGCTGCGCAGAACCTTTCGTTTTCCCTATATGCAGTTAATCTAAGCAATTGCCTTCGGCAATT
>CADCQE010000139.1 GCA_902803505.1 uncultured Lachnospiraceae bacterium
AAAACCACATTTTATCACATAGAATCATCAGGAGCCGCCATGAGTGAAAAGCTGACTGTCAGGCAGAGACAGATCCTGGGAATCCTGAATTCCCAAAAGGAGCGAATTAGCGGAAGAGAGATCGCAGAATATCTGAACGTAACGGACCGGACAGTCCGGACGGACATCCAGGTCCTGACCGAATATCTTCGGCCTCTCGGAGTGGAAATCAGCGCAATCCGCGGAAAAGGCTATCTGCTCAACAGCCACGACAGCTCCCTGATGCAGACCCTGGTCTACCAGGAAGGCGCGATGCTGACCCCCGATGACCGGATCCGCGCCCTGACCATCATTCTCCTGGAATCGACAGATCCCGTTGACATCGATGACCTTGCCGAAGAATGCTTTGCCAGCCGTTCCACCATCGAACATGATCTCAAGGTCATTGCCTTTGAATATGAACACGAGCAGCCGCACATCCGTCTCATTCGACGCAAGAACACTGTACAGCTGGAGCTCGACGAATGGAAGCGCCGCTACGTCATGAACATGCTCTACGTGCGGCGATGGAATTATAATTATGAAGCAGGCATCCTCATGTCCGACCTGCCCGTCTCCAATCAGGAAATGGAGCTGATTGAAGAGGCACTGACCTCTGCCCAGACGGCCTGTCATATCTCCATGACCGAGCACGACCATGTGAGCTTTCTTTTTTCCATCGCCATTGCTCTGAGAAGAATCCGCATGGGCTTCCGGATCGAAACCTCTTCAGCGGGGGGTACCGCCCAGACCATAAAAGCAGTAGATGCGATTCTTGCTGCCGTGGAGAAGCAGACAGGAGTAGCGTTTTCACATGCAGAATACAGCAATCTGAGTGATGAGCTGGCCTACCGTCAGCAGTACAGCGAGGAGAGCTCCCCCCTTGAGAAGCAGCATGCACTGAATTCCTCCGGGGACAGCGCATATGCACATTTCATAGAGCAGATTCTCCGGCAGATAGACGAGGAGCTTGGGTTGGCGTTTTCCCAGAATGAACATCTGAAGAAAGAGCTGCTGCACATTCTGGTCACCCAGACCCACAATCCATTTCATACCGGGCTCAGAGATGAGTATGTGACGCGGCGTGTGCGGGCTGAATATCCGGATGCCGTTGAGCTGGCCTGCCGTTTTGCGGAGACCCTCCGGGAGTTCCGGAAAGAAGAACTGACAGAGAATTTCCTCTTTGAGCTGGTCGCCGCTTTAGCGGAGGCAATCGAGGAAGATGCCGTCAATAAGAGAGGATCCGGCATCTTAGTTATGATCATCTCCCATATGCCAAACGGCGCTACCAGTATCCTGATGACCCAGATCCGCAAGTTTTTCGGCACACGGGTTCACCTCCTCGGTCCGATTCCTGTCTACGAGGCTCTTCGGAACGGATGCCGCGGGGCAGACCTCGCGATAAGCACTACAAAGATGAAGCCCTCCGATGTGAGCCTTCCCTATCTCACCATTCCCCGGATGATGGACAAGAATAATTTCGAGCGCATGAATTTCCTGGTCTCCCTGGAGAATTACCGCAAGCTTTACACCGGGGAAGGCCGCTGGATCATGGAACAGCTCGAGGATGTCCGGGTCATCAAAGCAATTCCGGCGAAGGGCCGCGGGGAGACGCTGGAGAAGCTGACCGGCCTTCTGACCGGGGAGGGCCTCGCGGATGCTTCCTTTGCCGCCCAGGTCGCAAAGCGGGAGCGGCAGACGTCCACGTCCTTCCGCGAAGGCTTTGCACTGCCCCACGCCATGCACGCCGGAGCCAAAAAGAGCGGTCTCTTCCTGCTCCAGCTGGACAGCCCTATGGACTGGGGCGGAATCCAGGTCGACCAGGTCATCCTGCTTTTCCTGCGGGAGGACCAGCAAAGATGCGAGATGCGGATCTACAGCTGTCTGGTCTTCATGCTCCGCAGGCTGAAGGCCCAGAAGAAGCTGCAGGACCTGAGGGACGGCGCTGCTCTGAAAGAACTGCTGCATTTTATTGAAAGGCACGGTTGATAGATATTCCACCCAATTGCAAGTCCCCCTCATATATGCTAGAATAGAGCCGTTAACGAAATGATCTGCTGCGCAGAAGCTTTCGTTTTCCTTTTATGCAGTTAATCTAAGTAATTGCCTTCAGCAATTACTTAGGTTAACTAGTATAACCCGGTAATTGAGTTGGCAAGGGTGCCGGCTGCTGTTTTCATTCGCAGCCGGTCCTTACTGTTTATGGAGGGAATCATTATGTGCGGAATCGTCGGTTATGTGGGAGAAAAACAAGCTGCCCCGATTCTCCTGACAGGATTGTCTAAGCTGGAATACCGGGGCTATGACTCGGCGGGCCTCGCCGTCCGAAACGGGAGCAGCCCGGTAGAAATCGTAAAGGCCAAGGGCCGCCTGAAAGTCCTGTCCGCAAAGACCGACAACGGGCGCGCACTGGCCGGCACCTGCGGCATAGGCCACACGCGCTGGGCAACCCACGGCGAGCCATCGGAGAATAACGCCCACCCGCACATGAGCGATGACATCAATGTAGTGGGCGTCCACAACGGCATCATCGAGAACTTCCAGGAGCTGAAAGACAAGCTTCTTCGAAAAGGTTACAAATTCTACTCTGAGACGGACACCGAAGTAGCCGTCAAGCTTGTGGACTATTATTATAAGAAATACAACATCGGCCCGGTAGATGCCATCGCGAAAGCCATGGTGCGCATCCGCGGTTCCTACGCCCTGGCCCTCCTCTTCAAGGATTACCCGAACGAAATCTGGGCGGCGAGAAAAGACAGTCCCATGATCATAGGGACGGAAGCGGGATCCTCCTACATCGCTTCAGACGTGCCGGCCATCCTCAAATACACGAATCATGTCTATTATATCGGCAATCTGGAAATGGCGCGGCTCACAAGCGAGGGAGTGACCTTCTACAATCTGGACGGCGATACGACGCAGAAGGAGCCCTCCCTGATCGAGTGGGATGCTGAGGCGGCGGAAAAAGGCGGCTTCGAGCATTTCATGATGAAGGAGATCCACGAGCAGCCGAAAGCAGTCCGCGACACCATCCGGTCCTATGTCAAAGAAGAGAGCATTGACCTGAGTGAAGTGGGGCTCTCAGACGAAACGGTCC
>CADCQE010000140.1 GCA_902803505.1 uncultured Lachnospiraceae bacterium
GCTGCTCCCCGCTGAGGTTCTCCCTCACCTCCGCAAGGCTCGCCTCGAAGACCTCCCGGAAGGACCTGCCGCCAAGGCGGCTGCTCCCTCTCTTAAGGAGACGCTCAGCCATTTCCTCATCCATGCGCAGTGTCAGCCGCGCCGTCTTCCCGCAGCGCACCAGCACGCTTTCTCTGCACTCGTGCTCCTTCCAGTACTCCGTGTCCGCGAAGTACTTTTCCTTCAGGCGGCGGCCTGCAAATTCGCAGTAGTTCCTCCAGGCTTCGCTTTCGGCGAAGATTTCCTCCAGAATCCCACGATCCTTCGAGCTGCGGACCGCCTCATCCAACAGGATCTCGTCCATGATGCCTCCGCCAAGAGAGACCTCCCCGGCGGTCTTCATCTCCACTTCCTTCCCGCCGCAGACATATGCAAAATCCGTGGTAGAGGAGCCGATATCCACGACGAGCACAGGCTTCGACAGGATATCGTGGCCGATCTGCAGGTGTTTCGAGCGACAGGCAGCCACAAGCGCCGCCCGGGATTCCGAGATGATCCGCAGCGGCGGGTAGGCACATTTTTCAAAAATAGAGCGGTATTCTTCTCTCGCATTCTTATCCCATCCGGCCGGACAGCCGACATAGAAGCATGCGTCCTCTCCTTTTACCAGGTTCCCGCTGCCGTAGAGCTCGCCGAGGACGCCCGCCGCGAAGCTGCGGATGTCGGCGGCGCAGGAGGGGTCCGTGAGAAAACGGCTCTTAAAGCGGATCCTCCGGCGGCTCACATCCGGGCGGTAGCAGGCGGCCTCCCCGATGAGCAGGCCGCCTTCCGCAAGGAGCGCGTAGGCCGTGATAAAGCTCTTCGCTCCGCCCACCTCCAGGATCTCCATCTTCGATTGTTCATCTTGTCCGAGCCTTGAGACGGCGCTCTCCGCGTCGCCGAGGTCAAATCCGAAATAGCGGTCCATTCTTTCCTCTTCTTATCATTTCGCAGCTGTCGCCGAGGCAAGGCCGCGCCTCAGGGCCTTCCCTTCAGATACCAGGGCCGGACGAAGTGTCTCTTGTCCCGGAGACGGCAGCAGGTCAAAATAGTCTTTTGTGGCGGGTGTGCAGTCCAGCACCTCGATATGATTTCGATGCAGGTAATACCGGATTCCTTCTATGCGCTCTTTCATGAGTTCCGCATCACCGCTGCAGGAGGCCTCAAGCAAAGAGGCGAAAAGCTCCAGCTCCGCTGCACTTACTCCCTCCGCAGAGGCCGCCGCGGTCCTCCGGTCGTCAAAGGACTCCGCAGAGGCGCATTCCTTCAGGCACTGGTCGACGACAAGCATCACTGCCCGGAGGCTCCGATAGAGCTTCTCCGCGTCCACAACGGTCTCGGTCATCGTCTCGGCAGTGCCGGCGCCTTGTGCCCGGCTGCCTCTCCCGGACAGGTAACCCGAGACATAGAGGCAGACAGCTCCGAGTGCGAAAAGAACAAAGAGCAGCGGTGTCACCGCAGTGCTCAGAAGATTCAATCCGCTGACCGATCCGGCGATGAAGCCCACCACAATGAGTACAATGCCAGCGATGAGAAGGGCCGGAGGCAGCGCCTTCCGGAACCCCGCTTTTTCCGTCCTCCCCCGCTCATCGCGCTTCCCGCTGCCATATGCTCCGCGATTGCCATCCGCCTGGCGCGTCCAGGTGCGCAGTTCGCCTAAGGAGTCCGCAAAGCGCAGCGACATCCGGACAGCGCGCAGCATCTGCCCGGCCGCTTCCCTCTGCCGCTCGGATGTCAGCTCCTCCGCTGCCGCCACGGATAAGCGGTCCGTCTCAGATTCCAAAACAGGGATCGCCCTCTCAGGCGTCCCTGCTTCCTTAAGAAGCGCAATCAGCTTCTCTTTGTCTAATTCCAATCGTTCTGTAAGGGTCATAGCTAAATATTCATTGCTGCTCCGCAATCCCCGCAGCATTCATTTTCCGTCAGATTTTACTTTTTCCCATTTTAGAATGCAAAAGCCTGTGCGTCAAGAGCGGGTCAGGAGGGATGGTTTCAGCGCTTCACGTATTCCCCGGCGATGGCCTCTGTAGGCTCGCCGTCCTTCGCCGCAAGTATGCCGTTCACGAACACGTACCGCGGGCGTCCGCAGACCTCAAGCCCCTCAAAGGGCGTGTAGTCCACGTTCTGGTGCTGGTTCGCAGCGGAGATCGTCCATCTCACCGAAGGGTCCCAGACGACCACATCGGCGTCGCTCCCCTCAAGAAGCGCGCCCTTTCTCGGATACATCCCGAAGACCTTCGCGGGATTGCCGGAAAGCAGCGAACAGTAGTCCGTCATACTGAGCTCCTCCCCGAAGATCTTCATAAAGACGGCCGGCCTGTGCTCAATCCCGGGGGCGCCATTCGGAATCTTTGTAAAATCGCCGCGCCCGGCCTGCTTCTGTGTATCGAAGCGGAAGCTGCAGTGGTCCGTGGCAATCGTATCGATCTCGCCGCACCGCACAGCCTCCTTCAGCGCCTCCATGTCCTCCTGCTTCCGGAGCGGAGGCGAGCAGACATACTTCGCCCCCTCAAAATCCGGAAGGGAGTATTTGCTGTCATCGAAAAGCATGTACTGAGGGCAGGATTCGACATAGATATGAAACTGTCCGTCCCCCTCGAACTGCTTCGCCCTCCGGATCTCCTCGAGCCCCAGCTTCGTGCTCAGGTGCACGATATTGATCGCTGCGTCAGCCAGCCTGCCGAGGTAACAGAAGCGGTTCACCGCCTCCGCCTCCACTTCCGCGGGCCGGCTCAAGGGGTGCGCCCAGGTCCCGGTATGTCCCGCCGCAAGCTGCTCCTTCTGAAGCCCGGCAACCAGGGAGCCATTTTCGCAATGGCAGCCCGTGACACCGCCGAATTTGCGGACCTCCTGCAGCACCTCGAGGATCTGGGCATCTGTGAGCGCCGTGTCGTAGGCCATGTAAACCTTGAAGGAAGTAACCCCCGCTTCCACAAGTGCCGGAAGCTGCTCTTTCGCCTCCTCATTCCAATCGCAGATGGCCATGTGAAATGCGACATTCGCGCGCGATCTGCCCTCCGCTTTCCGTTTCCAGGTCTCAAGAGCATTCAGAACAGTATCGCCTTTGTACTGGGTGGCAAAATCCACGACCGTCGTTGTGCCTCCGCAGACTGCGGCGGCAGTGCCGCTGGCGAAGTCATCCGCTGTCACGGTTCCGGCCACGGGCAGATCCAGATGCGTGTGCCCGTCGATAAAGCCGGGGAAGACATAGCAGCCCGCCGCGTCGATTACTTCATCTCCCGGCCCGGGAGTGATATCTCCGATCCTTGCGATCTGCCGGCCCTCCATTCCCAGAGAGCACTTCTTCTCACCATCCGGTGTCAGCAAAATCCCATTTTCAATAATCTTCATAACTCCTTCGCCCCACTTCTTTGCTGCAGCGACCGCGATGCCGCAGCAGCATATTCATGATTCGTTACGATTCACGGCCCCTCACGCTTCCGGCATCCGGATTACAGTCCCGGTCTTCCCGGCGATGCCGTCCTTCGCCTTTCCGAGCAGCGTAATCAGAGACATGCGCCCGGGCCCGGACTCCGCAAATTCCACCGCGGCCTGCACCTTCGGAAGCATGGAGCCCGCCGCAAATTCCCCTGCGGCCATGTACTCTCTTGCCTCAAGCGGCGTCATGGAATCCAGCCACACTTCATTGGGCTTGCCGAAATGAATCGCCACTTTCTCCACTGCCGTCAGAATAATCAGGGTGTCCGCATTCAGCTGTCTGGCCATGCACGCTGCCGCATAGTCCTTGTCTATGACTGCGGCCGCGCCCTTCAGATGGTGCCCCTTGGTCTTGAAGACCGGGATTCCGCCGCCCCCGCAGGCAATGACGATGTGGTTGGTGTCCACCAGGGAAGCGATCGTGTCAATCTCCACAATCGCCTTTGGCTTCGGGGAAGCGACGACGCGGCGGTAGCCCCGCCCGGCATCCTCGATCACCTCGTAATTGCGCTCCCGCACGAGCTGCTCCGCCTCCTCCTTCGTCATAAATGCCCCGATCGGTTTTGTCGGCTGGGCAAAGGCAGGGTCAAAATGATCCACCTCCACCTGCGTCAGCACAGTGGCCACGCCTTTATCGATGCCGCGGTCCAGCATCTCCTCGCGGATCTCATTCTGCAGATCATAGCCGATGTAGCCCTGGCTCATCGCCACGCAGACAGACAGCGGAACGGGAATGTACTTCTTGGGGTCGCTTCGCACCAGCTCCGTCATCGCATTCTGGATCATGCCCACCTGCGGGCCGTTGCCGTGGGCAATGACCACCTCGTGTCCCTGCTCCACCAGATCCACAATTGCTTTCGCAGTCTTTCTCACGGCGATCATCTGCTCGGGCAGATTGTTGCCCAGCGCATTTCCGCCCAGTGCAATTACGATTCGATTTCCCATACAGACCTCCCGGAAAAACAGAGTTGATAGAATCGCGGGTTAAGAGAACCGTCCCTTGGGCCCATTTTCAAAAATGCCTCGCCGTCCCTCTCTCCGCAAGAGCCTTGAGCACTGCCGCGGGATCCTTCTCCTTCGCGAGGAAGATCATCGCCGCAATGATATAGGGCTTGAAGCTGGCTTCCTTGTAGAGCGGCACGCGGTAGCGGTCGAAGACGGAGGCCTCCACTTCGCCGTCCTTGCAGGACACATCGTTGATGTCCGCCGGCAGGCAGTGCAGGTACAGGGCCTTGCCGTCCTTCGTGGTCTTCATCAGCTCTTCCGTGCAGCACCAGTCCTTGTGCTCCGCATTCTGGGCGAGCAGCTCCTTCTCCAGCTTGTCGATGCCGTCGAAATCCCCTTCGCCGTAGAGATCCGTCCTCTTCTCCATCGCCGCAAACGGAGCCCAGCTCTTGGGGTACACAATATCCGCATCCTTGAAGGCTTCCGCCATGCTGCTGGTCTTCGTGAAGGAGCCCCCGCTCGCCTTGGCATTCTTCCTTGCCACTTCTTCGCATTCGGGCATCACGTCATAGCCCTCGGGGTGAGCCAGCACCACGTCCATGCCGAAGCGGGTCATGAGGCCGATGACACCTTGGGGAACCGACAGCGGCTTGCCGTAGCTTGGGCTGTAGGCCCAGCTCATTGCCAGCTTCTTGCCCTTGAGATTCTCTGCGCCGCCGAACTCATGGATGATGTGGAGCATGTCGGCCATGCACTGCGTCGGGTGATCGATATCGCACTGGAGGTTGACCAGCGTGGGCTTCTGCTCGAGCACGCCGTCCCTGTGTCCCTCCGTCACGGCATTGACCACATCGTGCATGTACTTATTGCCCTTGCCGATGTACATGTCGTCGCGAATGCCGATGACGTCTGCCATAAAGGAAATCATATTCGCAGTCTCGCGGACAGTCTCGCCGTGGGCGATCTGGCTCTTCTTCTCATCGAGGTCCTGCACCTCAAGTCCAAGGAGATTACAGGCCGAGGCAAAGCTGAAGCGCGTGCGGGTGGAGTTGTCGCGGAAGAGGCTGATCCCGAGCCCAGACTCGAAGATCTTCGTGGAAATATTGTTCTCCCTCATATGGCGCAGCGCATCCGCCACTGTGAATACCGCTTCGATCTCATCGTCGGTCTTCTCCCAGGTCAGGAAGAAGTCATTTTCATACATCTCTTTAAAATTCAGTTTGTTTAGCTTGTCGATAAAGCCCTGCAGTTTTGCATCCATATCTATGCTTCTCCTTTATCCTTTTTGTATCTGGGTGTTACTATTTGCGGCCACTCCCGCTACAGGTCACTGAATATTGTTATTGGTCTTCCCGGCCCTGAACTGCGTGACATCCCCCGTCTTCTCCTCGCTCGGATAGAGCGCGATCGCCGCCGCGTAGAGCGCCGCGCAAGTCACCAGATCCTGCTTGAACGTAATCTCATTGGGCGCATGCGCCTGGCTCTCCGAGCCCGGCCCGAAACCGACGCAGGGGATGCCGTAGCGGCCCTGGATGGCGACGCCGTTTGTCGAGAAGGTCCACTTGTCCGTGAGCGGCCGGTCCCTCAGCGCCTTCTGGCTGTCC
>CADCQE010000141.1 GCA_902803505.1 uncultured Lachnospiraceae bacterium
TCAGAATTGAGAACTTGTAGTACAATGTTCTGAATGACATACAAATAATAATTCGTGTACAACTATAATTATAGCCGTTAACGAAATGATCTGCTGCGCAGAAGCTTTCGTTTTCCCTATATGCAGTTAATCTAAGCAATTGCCTTCGGTAATTACTAAGGTTAACTAGTATATGAAGGAAAGGTGCCGCTTATGGTGAAAGAGAGGGTTCATATGGAAAGCCAGGTCAGGCGTGCAGAACAGAAGGACATACCGTCCCTCCTGCATCTGCTCACTCAGGTTTGCAACGTACATCATTCAGGGCGCCCGGAGATCTTCAAAAGCGACTCACAGAAATATCGCGCCGAGGAATTGGAGCTGCTGATCGAGGATGACAGCAGGCCCATTTTTGTATATGTGGATCAGGATGACCATGTAATGGGATATGGCTTCTGTGCTGTCATTGAGTACAGTGGAAATAATGTGCTCGTTGACCGCCGTGAGTTGTATCTGGATGATTTGTGTGTGGATGAGAAGGCGCGGGGCCGCGGCGTCGGCGGTACGCTCTTTGAATATATAAAGAACTATGCGAGAGAGATCGGATGCTACCATGTGACCTTGAATGTATGGGCCTGTAATCCCGGGGCGATGGCATTCTATGAAGCGAAGGGGATGAAAATGCTGAAAAAAGAAATGGAGGTGATTCTGTGAAACTGATTTCCTGGAATGTCAATGGACTGAGGGCTGTCATGAAAAAGAATTTTATGGAAGTCTTTGAGGCCTTGGATGCCGACATTTTCTGTCTGCAGGAGACAAAGCTGCAGGAAGGCCAGATCGAAATGCTGCTTCCTTCTTATGAGCAATACTGGAACTATGCGGAGAAGAAGGGATATTCGGGGACGGCAGTATTTACAAGGAGAACACCGCTTAGTGTCAGTTACGGGATTGGCGTGGAGGAGCATGACCACGAGGGCAGAGTGATCACTTTGGAATTCGCGGATTTCTATCTGATTACGGTCTATACACCCAACTCCCAGGATGAGCTCAAGAGGCTTGCGTACCGCATGCGCTGGGAGGATGCGTTTTTTGCCTATGTAAAGGGCCTTGAAGAGAAGAAGCCTGTGATCTGGTGCGGTGATCTCAATGTCGCTCATGAAGAGATTGACTTGAAGAATCCGAAGACGAATCATTTTAATGCGGGATTTACGGATGAAGAGCGCGGCAAGATCCACACCGTGCTGGAACAAGGGTATATTGATACGTTCCGCTATTTCTATCCGGATCAGGAGAAGGTATATTCCTGGTGGTCTTATCGGGGGCGCGCCAGACAGAACAATGCGGGGTGGCGCATTGACTATTTTATTGCATCAGAAAAGCTGAAAGACCGCCTTCTGGATGCCAGGGTCCACATGGATATTCCTGGCTCTGATCACTGTCCGATCGAATTGGATCTCTTGGATGAGGAGTAAAGAAAGATGCTGGGGAATCAGAATATTTTCATTGTGGGACATAAGAATCCCGATACGGATTCGATCTGTGCCGCAATCGCTTACGCTTATTTGAAAAATACGGCAGGGCGGACCCGGAAATATCTTCCCTGCCGAGCGGGACAGATCAATGAGGAGACGGAATATGTGCTGCGCTGCTTCGGACATGAGCCTCCCAAATATCTTCCGAATGTGGGGACGCAGGTTCTGGACATTGATATCAATGATATGGAGGGCGCACCGGATGATATCACGGTCCGCATTGCCTGGGAATATATGCGGGCCAGCGAGATGATGACGCTGCCGATCATGTCTTCTGACGGAATGCTGGAAGGATTGATCACGGTCACGGACATCGCCAACAATTATATCGATGCGTATTCGCAGAGGAATTTATCCGAAGCCAAGGCCAAATATTATGATATCTCCGAGACCATAAACGGAACGGTGATTATCGGCAATCCGCATGGGTATTTCAGTGATGGAAAGATCCTGGTGGGTGCTTCTTCTCCGGAATGTCTTGCTGAAAAAATAGAAGAAAATGACCTGGTTATTCTGGGAGACAGGGAGGACACACAGAAGCTCGCGATTGAGAGAGGAGCGAGCTGTATCATTTTGACCTGTTCGGCGGAATTGTCTGAGGAGGTGGGGGCTCTCGCCAGAGAGAGGGACTGCGTGGTGATCTGGACCGTATACGACACGTATACTGTGGCGAGACTGATCAATTTGAGTATTCCGGCTAAATTTATGATGCGGAAAAAGAATCTTGTGACATTTCACATCAATGACTATCTGGATGATGTAAAGGCGACGATGGGAAAACATCGCCATCGGGAATTCCCGGTATTGGATTATAACGGAAAGTTTGTCGGGATTATTTCGAGGCGGGACGTCATCAATGCCCACAAAAAGAAGGTGATATTGGTCGATCACACGGAGGAGTCCCAGGCGGTCGACAATCTGGATCAGGCTGAGATCCTTGAGATTATTGACCACCACCGGATCGGGACGGTTGAGACTCTGCAGCCTGTCTATTTCCGGGGAGAGCCTGTGGGATGTACCTGTACAATCCTGTATACGATGTTCCGGGAAACGAACGTGGAGATTCCTAAGGATATTGCGGGTCTTATGTGTTCTGCGATTATTTCGGACACACTGCTGTTCCGCTCTCCCACCTGTACGCCCAGAGATGAGGATGCCGGCCGTGCGCTTGCAGCGCTTGCGGGAATTGACATTGAGAGCTATGCAAAGGATATGTTCCGGGCAGGAAGCAATCTCAAGGGGAAGACGCCGGATGAGATCCTGCACCAGGACTACAAGAAATTCATCTTTGGTGAGAATGTGTTCGGCGTGGGGCAGATCAGCTCCATGGATGCCGATGAATTGGAGGACATTGCCGCTGCGCTGGAGCCACAGCTGAAAGAGGAATGCGGAAGGGGCGGCACGCAGATGGTATTCTTTATGCTGACGGATATTCTGACCGAGAGTACTCTTCTTCTCTCCTATGGAGAAGGGAGCGGGAAGCTTGTTGAAGAGGCCTTTGGTGTGGAGGTGAAGGACGGGGCGGCTGTGCTTCCCAGGGTTGTCTCCAGGAAGAAACAGCTGATTCCGGCCTTTATGGGTGCGCTGCGGTCTTGAGTTTTGAAAAAACAAGAGATAAATGTTTACAAATTGTTAATTATCGGTTAATATATGTGCTAGCAGTCTATTTATGTAAATCAGTGGAAGGCCTTTTGGAAAGCGTCCTCCACCGATGAGACTGTTTTCATTTTCATAAGATATCACTTCGGGGAGAGTGTATGTGGTATCTTCCGCGGGGATCTGTTGTTTGAAGGGTGTTGCGGCAGGTTTCCAGCAAACAATCAAATAAGGGGAAGAGGCTATCTATGGAGCAGTATATTATCAAAGGCGGTGTCCCGCTTGTGGGAGAAGTGGAGATCGCCGGAGCAAAGAATGCTGCGCTGCCGATCCTGTCCGCGGCGATTATGTCGGATGAGACGGTGACGCTAGAGAATCTGCCGGATGTCAATGACATCAATGTACTGATTGAGTCAATTGAGAAGATTGGTGCAAGTGTCACACGAGTGGACCGCCATACGGTTAAGATCAATGGCTCTACGATCCGCAGCTGTTCGGTTGATTATGACAGTATCAAGAAGATCCGCGCCTCTTATTATCTTCTCGGGGCGCTTCTCGGAAAATATCAGGAAGCAGAAGTGCCGCTTCCGGGCGGATGTAATATCGGCAGCCGCCCCATTGATCAACATCTCAAGGGATTTCGCGCCATCGGTGCGGATGTGAGAATTTCCAGAGGCAATATTATTGCAAAATGTGAGCACATGCGGGGTGCGCATATTTTCCTTGATGTCGTGTCTGTCGGAGCGACCATCAATATTATGATGGCTGCATCGAAGGCAGAAGGACGGACGATCATTGAAAATGCCGCCAAGGAGCCGCATGTTGTGGATGCTGCAAACTTCCTGAACAGTATGGGTGCTGATGTCAAGGGAGCCGGCACGGATGTCATCCGCATCAAGGGCGTGCAGAAATTCCACGGCTGTACCTACAGCATTGTTCCGGATATGATCGAGGCTGGTACTTATATGTTTGCCGCGGCGGCGACGAAGGGCGATGTGGTTTTGAAGAATGTGATTCCCAAGCATCTGGAAGCGATCACCGCGAAGCTCAATGAGATCGGCTGTGAGGTGGAAGAGGGCGATGATTCCGTGCGCGTGGTGGCATCAAAGCGCCTGCGCAGGACACATGTCAAGACGCTTCCTTATCCGGGATATCCCACAGATATGCAGCCTCAGATCAGTGCTGTCCTCGCACTGGGAGTCGGTACCTCCATCGTGACGGAGAGCATATTTGAGAATCGTTTCAAATATGTAGATGAGCTCTCCCGCATGGGTGCGAATATCAAAGTGGAGGGGAACACTGCAATCATCGACGGCGTCAGCCAGCTGACCGGTGCCCGGGTATCTTCTCCGGACCTCCGGGCCGGAGCGGCGCTTGTCATCGCGGGCCTTGCCGCTGACGGTTTCACGATCATCGATGATATCGTCTATATTCAGCGCGGCTATGAAGACTTTGACTCAAAGCTGAGGGCGCTGGGTGCGGAGATCCGCATTGTAAATTCGGAAAATGAGATCCGGAGATTCGAGCTTACTGCAGGCTGACGCTGCCCGCAGAATTGGAGCAGAATGGGAAGGATGGAAGCAGCCCGCTTTTGGGCTGCTTCGTTTTTTAAGTAATGAAGCATTTCATAGGAGGTTTGACAGATGTCGGACTATTTAGTGAGAGGAACCGCGGCAAATGACTTCGTGAGAGCCTTTGCCGTGACAACGAAAAATGTGACGGAGACGGCCAGAAAGAGGCATGCGCTGAGTCCCCTTGCCTCCGCTGCTCTCGGACGGACTCTGGCAGCGGCCCTTATGATGGGCGCCGATATGAAGAATGAGAAGGACGTCCTGACGATCCAGTTTTTGTGCGACGGTCCCATCGGGGGCATTACGGCGACTTCCAATTCCAGGGGCGAGGTCAAAGGCTTTGTGGAGAACCCAAATGTCATCCTGCCTCCGAATCAGTACGGAAAGCTGGATGTAGGCGGCGCTGTCGGGCACGGTACGCTTCATATTCTTAAGGACATTGGCCTGAAGGAGCCATATGCAGGAGAAGTGGATATACAAAATGGGGAAATTGCCGAGGACCTGACCTATTATTTTGCGGTCAGCGAACAGGTTCCTTCTGTTGTTGCTCTCGGTGTCCTCACGGACAAGGAGGATTATTCGATCGTCTGCTCCGGGGGGTATATTCTGCAGCTCATGCCGGACTGCCCGGAGGAGATTATTGCCGAGTTGGAGAAAGCCTGTATTACCGCGCCTCCTGTCACGCAGATGCTCCGGGACGGAGGCACTCCGGAGAGTATTCTTAAGAGCCTGCTCGGAGGAATGAACTTCCGGGTTATGGAGCAGATGCCGGTTGCCTTCCGCTGCGACTGTTCGAGGGAGCG
Organism: uncultured Lachnospiraceae bacterium; assembly: GCA_902803505.1. Taxonomy (GTDB): domain Bacteria; phylum Bacillota; class Clostridia; order Lachnospirales; family Lachnospiraceae; genus Chordicoccus. Next base: position 5,479 of record CADCQE010000141.1, read on the forward strand.
GGTGGAGAAGGCGCTGATTGCGATGGGGCGCGGGGAGATTCGGTCGCTGATCGCTGAGGGGAAGCCGGTCACGCTCAATTGTCATTTTTGCAATACGGACTATACTTTTACTATGGAAGAATTGATAGAGATCCTGCAGAAGCTGGGGTGATGCAGCAGTGACAAAACCCCGCTTTTGTAGCTTGCACACAAAAAATCCAAGTGTTATTCTAGGTAAGCTTATAGACGTCAACGAAATGATCTGCTGTGCAGAA
>CADCQE010000142.1 GCA_902803505.1 uncultured Lachnospiraceae bacterium
ACGAACCGGTATGCCTTGGCCCGAAAGCACATTTTGCTGAGCTCCTGAGCAATGCCGTATGGCCCGGGCTGCTGTCCGGCCCTTGCAAAGCTGTCAGCGGCACGATCTACGGAACGAAGGTTATGCCGCTTTCCAGACAGGCAGTCGCATCTCTTTGCAGGGAACTTAATGTATCCGAAACCCTCTTCTTTGCCGGGCTGACCGTGCTGGCACTCTCCGGGAGAACATCCCGCGGCGGCAGAGTCCCGCTGCTTTTGGCCAACAACGGCAGGATTGACAGCCGATTCACAAACACCTTCGGATTTTTGGTCCGGCCTGTCATCATCTGCCCGGATACAGATCCGACGGTTTCCGCCGCGGCCTTTTTTCAGGAGATCAGCTATCAGTATTACAAGGGGCTTGGTCTGCACGGCCTCCCCCTGCCGCTTGATGAGATGCATGCCCGCTATCCCCGGTGGACGGATCATCTTTTCCTTTATCAGGAAGACAGCGGCATCCATACGGTATTTGATAAAGAAGCGGAAGAAGAATGGCTTGAGGCAGAGCAGGAAGGCATTCACGAAGAGGACGGGTTCAGGGAAAACGAAGCGGGAAGTATTCCGGAACAAATGGCCCGGCGCTGGGCCATTTGCCAGATGTTCTATGATGTCATTGTTAAAGATAACGATGTCAACCTGGCAGTCGGCGCAAATCGGGACGCTGTATCTGAAAAGCTTCCACAGGAGATTGCGGAAGAAATCGCGCGTATATGCCGGCTGCTGTCTGAAAACCGGAATGCCCTCCTGGGAGAACTCATGATCGGTGGAGACGTGATCCACGATTGAGTTGAAACACCATCCTCAAAAAATTCCAAATACGGCGTCCAGGCCGGTGTTTTGCAGCACATCCAGGAAATTCTCGCCCACGTTGGACAGCTCCATGCTGCCATTTACCATCTTCATCCTCTTGAAGGTGTTCAGCAGGACGCGCAGGCCGGCAGATGAGACATAATCGCACTCGGCAAAGTCCAGTGTCAGAGACTGCACGCCGTCTAACTCCTTGTCCAGACAGGCATTCAGATCCGCAGCAGTCAATGTGTTGAGCTCGCCCGAAAGGCTGACAGTCAGCCCGGTTCCGTTTTTCTGTGTAGTCAGTTGCATTTTTCTTGCCTCCTATTCTTTGATCGTCAGAATAACCATGGTGATGTCGTCGAACTGGGGAACTCCCGCAGCGAATTCTCCGACATCAGCCAAAATACGTTCTAGCACCTGTTCGCCCGGCAGATCTCTGGTATTGTCCACAATGCTCATCAGACGATCTTCGCCGTAAAGCCTGTTGTTTATGTCGTGAGCCTCGTCCACGCCGTCGGTGTACAGCAGCAGGCGGTCGCCCGGAGCAAGATGAAGCTCATCCTCTTTGTATTGTGTGAATTCCATGCCGGCTAAGAAGAGCCCGTGCACCTTCTTCATCTCCTCGCAGGGCTGACCCCTGCGCTGGAGGATCGGATAATTGTGCCCGGCGTTGGTATATTGCAGGGTCATCGTCCGTGTGTCAAGAATGCCGATCCAGGCGGTAGCGAACATGCCCGTCTTGTTGTTCTCACACAGCCGGGCGTTGACCTCGGTAAATATCTCCGAGGTACTGCCGCGTGTCAGCGCATAGTCCTTGATCACTGTCTTGGCCGTCATCATGAAAAGCGCGGCAGGGGTTCCCTTGCCGGACACATCAGCGATCAGGAAACAGATGCGGTTGTCGTCGATCGGGAAGTAGTCGAAGAAATCGCCGCCCACCTCCCTGGCGGTGTTCATGCTGCCCCGCAGGACCAGATCCATATGGTTGGCAAACTCCGGGGCGACATCCGGCAGGGCATCAGCCTGGATCCTGGACGCGATGCGCAGATCCGACTCCACCGCTTCAATCTGAGCCTGTGTCTTAAGAGCCGTATGGGTACTTTCATTGGTGATAAGATACATCAGTGCCAGGACAACGGGCAGAGACAAGGTGCTGTATTTATCACCGATAGTCGCCAGCTCCAGGAAGTAAAGAACAGGTGCCATGATCCCAAAAATGATCATACTCACTGTAACTTCCCCGCCAGCCGGTTTTTTCTCCCTGCCCAGAGTGAAAAAATAAAGGGCAATGATCGGGGGGATGAACAGATAGGCCAGGACTATCCAGTAGAAGAGACCGTCAAATAAAGGTCCCTCATGCGCTATGCCGTTTTCGTCTACCCATGCGATAAGGCCTGTAAAGGGAGTGGTAAGGGTCGTCAATAAGCCTGTTGTCACAGGCAGTCCATATATGATCATGGAAAGTCTCCTACTGATATGCAGACCAAACCGTTCGATCAGATAGCGGTTGAAAAAGACAGCAAAGAGAAGGAAAGAAACACTGTAACTGTAGATGATGCAGTATAAGAAGAGCCGCAGATCCGGATGTCCGTCAAAGAGAGACCATAAAATCTCAGATGCGCTCATGATAACTGAAAAAAGCAGCATCAGAGTAATGCGGTCGGATAATTTCTGTTTGTAAAGGAAGATGCTGTTGATGTAAAGGATAGTAAGTATGATCAGTCCGATAAACAGGATCTCAATATACAGTTTGAAATCAGTCTGCATGGCTGAGACTCCTTTCAGGATTCGAGCGGCTTGATAAGGAAGGAGCTCCGATTGAAGCTCATGGTGGTCAGGTGGCGCCTGTTCTCTCCCAGCTTTTCCATATAGGCGGATACGGCAAAGGAGGTGATGGAAGTAACGCTCACATCCTCCTCGGAAATATCGAAGAGTACTCCGTCGTCCTTGGTTATAATTTTGATTTCATCGGGATGCAGGAAAACAGTCAATTCGCTGAGGACGGTTTTATCCCCGTTTTTCTCCCGAATAAGCATATATAGTTCTTCGATAAGCAGCTTGACCTTTCCCACGGTTCGACGGTCCACGCTATTTTCAACAAGAAGCGCTTCGACCTGCTTCTGCACGCCGATGATCTCTTCCGGTTCCA
>CADCQE010000143.1 GCA_902803505.1 uncultured Lachnospiraceae bacterium
GAAGAGGCCCGTGAGCTCACAGAATCCGGGATTGAGTTCGGAAATATTCTCACCGCTGTCGTCCTCCGCAAAGCGGGGATCACAGGATTCGCCGTGAAAATCTTCAGCCATTGCTGCGCCCACATGAAGCGGCAGATAGATCTGATCTGCCGGCATCGCATAAGCCTTGTGCGCTGCAACTGCTATTCGGACACTGTTCTCCCCCATACCTGCTCCCTTAAGGAATTTTGTAAAAATCATCACAGCGGTGCTTTTTGTCTATCAGTTCATTATATATGATATAACGGCAAGTATCCAGTTCGGATTCCTTCCCCGGGTCCGTCCCGTAGCGGTGCTGCTCCCCCGCGCTGTCGCACCATCCCACTTTGGAAAATGCCGGGAAGCGCTCCTTCAACTCCGCAAGGTACATCTGGTAGGGAGTCAGCTTGCTCCCTGCAAGTTTCAGGAGCTCCACACCCAGGTAATTGAGGCTGGTCACCGCGCCGTCCGCTTCGGGAATGTCGTAATTCGCCCAGATCACATAAGGAGTCTGGTAATAAAGCAGCCGCTCCGCGCCCGGACTCTCCCTGGTGAAGCCGTTGAAGGACTGATAGAATTCCTTCGGCATAGAGGGAAGGTGGTCCCCGAAGAGGACGAGGATCGTGGGTTCCTCACACGTTCGCAGGGTCTCGATGAGCTCTCCGAGGGCACGGTCGGTCTCTCTGATGACGGATGCAAATTCATTCGCCTCCGGGCAGCTCCCATCCCCCACAAGCAGCCCCGGCTCAAAGCCCTCATACTGATAGGGCCCGTGGTTCTGCATCGTCACCTCGAAGAGAAATGCGGGCTCCTCTTTCTCTTTAATGATCTCCGTGAGCTTGTCAAAAGCGCTCCTGTCCGAGACATAATAGCGGAGATACTCCGGATCCCGAAAAGCCTCCTCGGACAGGTATTCGTCGAAGCCCATCGCGGCATAGGTTCCCGGGCGCGCGTAGCTGTTCCGCTTGTAAGGGTGAAGCGCGGCGGTGTAATAGCCCTGCTCCTTCATCTGGGAGGCCAGGGCAAAGGTCATGTTTTTCCCGAAGAGCACGTAGGGCGAGAGGTTCTGACGGAAGAAATGCATCGTCCCGTTCGTGTTGAATTCGTACTCGCATCTCGCTGTCCCGCCGGCGATGGTGGAGACCATCGCATTTCCCTTGACCGCATTTTCCTTAAGGGACAGATAATTCGGAAGCATCTCCGCGGCGAGGCCGTTCTTCCCCGTCACGTCAATATTCGAGAAGGACTCGTCCATGATGACGAGGATGTTCGGCTGCACATTTCCCCCAAGTCCCGCATTGTAGCTCTCCGCTTTCGGCACATACTCATCGGCCAGCTCCCGGATCAGGGCGGGGTCGTAGCCCTCCGGGGCCTCGATGCGGGAGTCCAGGATCGAGCGGATGAAGGCGAGCACGGTCCCCTGCCTGTGGAATTCCCTCGTGGTCGTGTAATAGCTCAGCTTCACGAATTTGCGGAAGCTTCCGGAATTCGCGATTCCGACCACCAGCAGCACCGCGGCGGCGGCCGCCGCGATCCGCTCCGCCGTCCTCAGCTTGGAGCCAAGGGCCGGGCAGCGGTCTCCCCGATAGAGCACGTGGAAGCAGAGGAGCAGCAGGATGACACCCACTGTGAGCAGCTTCTTTCCCGGCTGCACCGAATACTCTCCGCCGACAGCGGCCGCAGCGCCTATGTCGAGAAAGTCACCGAAGACTGCCGGGCTCCCCCGGAATTCAATTACATAGTATTGGATCCCTCCGAAGACGAAGAAGAACACGCTTCCGAACCAGAGCGTGAAGCGCAGGGACTGGCTGAGGAAGAAGAGGATCAGGAAGAGCGCCGCACACAGGGCGATGCTCAGGAGGTGATGCGGGAGGTCGATCTCCCGAAAGGCCGGATTCTCAATCAGCTCCACGGTAAAATGCCAGGAAGCGGGGAACACGGCGAACACGAAGAGGAATTCCAGAGGGGAAATGCGCACTCTCTGCCCGCGCCCCTGTTCCGCCCCTGCACTTCTCCAGATGCGGAGAATCGACAGGGCGATGAGGAGCGTCAGACCGAAGAAGACCGCGAGCCATTTCTTCGAGCCCTCATTTTCAGAAGGAAGAAAGACCCGGAGGTGAAAGAGAAGCAGGCCCTCCAGGACAAGGAGGACCACAATCCAATAGATCTGTTTTTTAGTGAGCTTTTTTCTCTGCATTCTCGAGCCTTTTTTTGAGAGGAGTCTTACGGATGGCGCTTTTCTCAATCTCTATGAGAAGAGGTTCTCCGCGCAGCGTCAGGAACAGCAGGTAGATCCCGAAATAGAGAACGGCAGAAAGGGCAAGGATCAGGAAACAGCTCCAGGTGCCCTCTGCCTTCAGGACGAATTTCAGCCACACGGAGCCAGCCGTCCCGAGGACCGTCGCAATCCCGATCTCGAGGAAGCGGATGCTCCGCACCGCGCCTCTGAGCTCATTTCTGAGCGCCGCGTATTGCCAGATCAGCACCACCAGCTCGGCCACCAGTGTTCCAATGGCCGCACCGGCCGCGTGATAGCGCGGGATCAGCAGAAAATTCAGCACGCAGTCCGTCACGGCCCCGGCCACCTCCGACCCGAGCACCACCTTCTCTCTGCCGAGGGGTACCAGGATCTGGATTCCCATGATGTTCGTCATCCCGATCAGAAAGAGCGTCGGCATGATGATCTGCATAGGAAGAATCGCGCCGGCGTAGTCGCTTCCGGACAGGAAACCGATTCCCTCCGGTGCGAACAGCATAAAATACCAGGAGAGGGGAATCGCCGCAAGGGCGATAAAATTCATGGCTTTTTTTGTGATCCTGTGAAATGCCTCATGCTCCCCATGCTCGATATAGTAGGAAGCCCTGGGAAGCAGAACCGCTCCAAGGGAGGTCACGATGCTCACCAGAATCGTCTTAACGCGCACTGCAGCATTGTAGTATCCGACATCTGTATTTGTGGTGAGGAAGCCCAGCATCAAGGTGTCAAGATGCGTGTATACCGTGGTCGCGCAAGCCATGGCGAAAAAGATCCCCACAGCGCGGAAATGCCTCCGGTAGCTATAGCCGCCCACCGGATGCATCGAGATCACTTTCCTCGCATTGATGAAGTTCATGATCCCGGAGGCGCTCGCCGCGAAGACGGAAATCCCCCCGTAAACCACGTAGTCCTCTTCTGTGTGCACGAGGGCGAAGAGGGCCGCAAAGGCGATCACCTTGAAGAGGATGGACCGCACCGTGATATAGGTGTAGCGCTCAAGCCCCTTGTAGAGCCACTCCATTCCTATGGCTTTGAAGAGGATCGTCACGCTCACGATGATGTACAGCAGCCTGTCCTCTCTCAGTCTCGGCACAAACAGCAGCGCCAGGAAAAAAGCGGTATAAGAAATAAGGCTCATCACCAGGTTGATGACCAGCAGCTCATGGGCCGTGCGGGTCAGGGCCAGCTTGTCGTCCCGGACCTTGGCACAGGCCCGGATCCCATAGGTGGGAATTCCCAGCTGGGAGAACATCGCAAAATAGGAAACGAGCGAGGTCGCAAAACCGACCCGCCCGTAATGTTCCGGCCCGAGCACGCGGGACACATAGGGAAATGTGATCAGCGGAAAGATGAACGAGGACATGGTCAGAACCGCGTTCATTATGAAATTCTTTTTGATCGATGGTGGCTTCTTAGCTGCCATATCCCTTCCCGTCCCCGGTGCTGTAATAATTCTCTCTTTTGTAAGCGTTCATTGAAAGCTCCCTTTGCGAAAGGCGGCTTTTTCCTGAAGCTCTGACAAGCCGGTCTTAGTCTGATTGGCTATTACTTTGCCTTCTGTCCGGCCTTCCTGCCCTTCTTTACAAAGTACTTCAGGGCGCCGTAATCGTCGTATCTGTATTTCTTCCTGATGGCCGGATAGCGCTTGATGTAGACATTGAAATTGTAGATCTTTTTATAGTCCTTCCCCTTGTACTTCGTCAGGGGATTCTTCATCTTCGAGCAGCCTGTCCCGTGCCATCCCTGCTTCTTTCCGACCTTGATGTAATGCAGGTAATACTTCTTCCAGTTCGTCCCGTAGGACCTGCGCAGGGAAGCGTACTCATTCACATAGGACTTGACATTGAAGTTCTTCGAAGCGCGCTGCATTTTCTTCATGCCGTATTTGACAAAGTAGCGCAGCGCCCCGGAAGGATTGTTCCCATATTTTCTCTTCAGCTCGGGATACTTCTTCATGTAATAGCTGAAGTTGTAGACAGCCGAATAGTCCACACCTCCATAGACTGTCACGGCGCTGTTCGATAAGGCCTGGCTCTGCTGCGTGCTCGTTGAAGCGGAGGAGCTGTCCGTCTTGCCGGTGGAGGAGGTCCCGGTCTTCGCGGAAGCGCTGTCTGTCGTCTTGCCTGTATTCGTCGCCGCATCAGAAGAATTGCTGCTGTCCGGATCGGCATTTGCCTCAATCTCTACGTCGGTGAGCTCGATCTTATCGCTCTCGGACTCCCCGCTGCTCCCTTCCGAGCGGTTGATCTCTCTTAATTCCAGACCGACGAGGGCGGAGTAAGGGCCGTTTCCATCATCCACTCCGTCCGCCGGATTGCCGTAAGCCTTGATGCAGGCATTTCCGTATTTCGAACCGCTTGATCCATCATCGGTGCGGTAGCTCATGATGTCGACAAAAGCACCGCCGGACTTCTTCAGGTAAGTCTGCCCCAATCCGCAGCTCGTGGTGCGGAAGAGCTTGCCCAAGTCCCTTGAGGCGCCCTCAAAGTACATCCAGCCGGTGTCCCCCTTCGAGCTGGTGAGGACGACCGCAAAGTCACTGTTCTTTTTCACCAGGACTGAGGAAGGCAGTGTCACGGTGTAGAAGCCGAAGTAATTTGCACTGCCGCTTAAGACCGGGCCCTGCCGCTCTCCCGTAGAGGGATCCCCGTTTTTCAGGTTGGTTCGCAGCTCTACAGTGTAGCTGCCCCCGTCGGGGACATAGAAGCCCACGGCGTCAATGTACTCGTCCCTGGCCGCCGTGAAGACATTGGCCGCCGTGATGCCGGAGCCCGGGTTCTTCAGGTAGACCCAGTAACCGATCCCGTCGTAGCTGTAGAGATCCTTGTCCTTGTGCTGCCCGCTCACCGTCTTCTCAAACTGGAAGACATAGGGATTGGACATGGAAGCGTCCTGATAAGACAGCCACAGAAAGCCGTTCTCTCCAAAAGACTTTCCGTAAGAATTCTTTACATAAAAAGCACCAGGTGACGCAGCCATGGTCTCCTTGCTGTCGTCCCAGCCGATGATGACGGATTCATGGTTGATCGTCTTCTTCTGCGAAGTGTAGACAGAATTGGTCGCGGCGTCGTAGCTCTCGCCCTTCTTGAAGTAATAGTCCAGAGAAACCGCACCGTAATTTACCACTGCATTTTTGATTGCAGTAATGGCTGC
>CADCQE010000144.1 GCA_902803505.1 uncultured Lachnospiraceae bacterium
CCGTAGCAGTTATCCACCATGCAGAGGATGTCCGGCCTGATGGACTTCACAAAGCGGACTGCCTCCCCGATCTGTTCCACCGACATAGTGGGGCGCAGCGCATATCCCCTTGAGCGCTGGATCGCTGCCATGCGGACATCCTCGGTGAGGGCCTCGCGTATGGCATTATAATCAAATCCGCCGTCTTCAAGCAGGTCCACCTGTCTGTACCTGACGCCGTACTCCGCAAGAGAGCCGGCGGACGGCCGGATGCCTATGACCTCCTCCAGTGTGTCGTAAGGCTTCCCGCTGATGGACAGTAGGACATCCCCCGGCCTCAGGTTCCCGAAGAGCGCAATGGCCAGGGCGTGGGTCCCGCAGGCGATGAGGGGCCGGACCAGGGCCGCCTCCGTGCGGAACGTGAGGGCATAGACCTCTTCCAGCTTCTCCCTGCCGATGTCATTGTAGCCGTAGCCCGTAGTACCGCTGAGGCAGGCCTCGCTGACCTGGGCCCTGCGGAAAGCGTTAAGGACCTTGATCTGGTTGTATTCCGCCGTCTCGTCTATGGCGGCAAAGCGAGGGGCCAGGTCCTTCTCGACAGCTTCCCCTAAGGCATAGATCTCCTCATCTATGCCGGCGCTCAGATAGATCTCTTTCTTCAAAGCATTCATTCGTCCATTCCTCTGTCATTCATATGGCCGCCCGACCTCTTTTGCCGCAATCCCGGCCCGGTCCTTCAGCTCTCGAAGCAGGGCCTCCATGACGCGCTCCGTTGAACCGCCGAAGTCCGCCCGGTTGAGGCGGACGGCATCCCGTTCCCTGCGGAACCATGTCAGCTGCCGCTTTGCGTAGTGGCGGGAATCCCTCTTGATGATGCGCACTGCTTCCTCGAAGGAGATGCGTCCATCGAGGCAGTCCAGCATCTCTTTGTATCCGAGACCCTGCATAGACACGTGCTGCCGTCCGAGGCCCATTGCCTTAAGATAGGCGACTTCATCCATGAGCCCCGCCCCGATCATGAAATCCACTCTCTTGTCAATCCGCTCATACAGGGCCTCCCGCTCATCTTCAATGACGAAGAAATGCAGGTCATAAGGCGTCTCTCTCAGCTTCTGCGCTGCATTGTGCCCGGAGATCTGCCTCCCTGTCAGATGATAAAACTCGAGGGCCCGGATCACGCGCTTCACATTGTTCGGGTGAATCGCCTCCGCAGCAGCCGGATCAGCCTGCCGGAGCTGCTCATGAAGGGCTGCATTTCCGTGAACCTCTGCATATTCCTGCAGCGCACTGCGGTAGGCGGGATCCGGTTCCATTTCCGTAAAATCAATGTCCCTTGTGACGGCCTGGATGTAGAATCCTGTTCCTCCGCAGAGAATCGGGATATGTCCTCTTCCCGCGATCTCCTGTATGCATTTGCGGGCCATAGCGGCATAGCGCGCGGCATCCATCTCATCGAAGGGGTCGACGACGTCAATCATATGATGGGGCACGCCGAGCATCTCCTCCAGCGTAATCTTGGCCGAGCCGATATCCATATAGCGGTAGACCTGCATCGAATCAGCGGAGATCACTTCGCCGTCAATCCTCCTCCCCACCTCCGCCGCAAGCTCGCTCTTCCCCACGGCAGTGGGACCTGCAATCACAATCAAAGCCTGTCTTCCCATCTCAAACAATCCTCTTGAAGCGCTTCTCAATCTCTTCCCTGGTGAAAGACAGGATCGTGGGCCGCCCATGCGGACAGTGATAGGGATCCTCGCATTCCATGAGATCCTCGAGAAGCATCTGCGCCTCGGCCTTGGAGAGGCTCTCGCCGCCCTTCACGGCGGCTTTGCAGGCCTCGGTCGCCACTTTCGTGATATAAGCTCTCAGATCCCTGAGGTCTCCCGAGAACTCAAGCTGGTCCAGAAGTCCGCGAAACAAGTCTCCGGAATTCAGATTGCCGAGGGAATACGGGACCGCCCGGATCAGATAATCCCTCTCCCCGAAAGCCTCAATCTCAAAGCCAAGGGCCGCAAAGGCCTCCAGATAAGTGGTAAGAAGCGCCTCCTCTTTTGCATCGAGCGTCACGACAAGGGGAGGCGCAAGAAGCTGCGAGCTGATCTCCCTCTTCTCATACTGCTTCATGAAGCGCTCAAAGAGCACTCTCTCGTGGGCGGCATGCTGGTCAAAGACGAAGACCTTGTCGCTGTACTCACAGATCCAGTAGGTGTCCAGGATCTGGCCGACGATCCGCCTGTAAGGCTTCGCTTCCTCCGAGAGAAAGGCCGGCTGAAAGCTCTGCTGCACATAGGTCCCCGGCTTTCCTGTTTTCTCAGGCTCCAAAGGCTCAGGATCTTCCTCTTGCGGCTTATTCCGGGCAGCGGGGATTGCCGGGACCGCTTTCTCTGTCTCCTCCATCGCTTCCCAAAGATGCTGCTCCGCCTTAGAGGCCTCCTCCAGGACTGCTCCCGCCCGGCGCTCAAAAGGCTCCGGGGGACGCTCCTTCCGCACCTCTCTCTCACCGGCTTCCTCTGTCTCCTTTTTCCTGACAGAGTGCGGCTCCGGCCCTGCGGAAGCCGTCCGGATCATCTCCTGTCCCTCCAGCGCTGCCTTCACACAATCTCTCAGGAAATGATAAACCCTCTGTTCGTCGGAGAAGCGGACCTCCAGCTTCGTCGGATGCACATTGACGTCCACAAGGGACGTATCAACGGTGAGCATGAGGCAGGCAAAGGGATATTGGTGCTGCATGAGCCGGGTGCCGTAGGCATCCTCGATGGCCCTCTGCAGGATCCGGCTCTTCAGGTACCTCCCATTAACGGAGAAGGTCTCAAAATCGCGGTTCCCCCTCGAGATCTGCGGCTTTCCGAGAAGCCCCTCTGCTTTCAGGTCGCCTTCGTCGGTGCAGACGGGCAGGAGCTGCCGCATGACTTCCTTCCCATAGATAGGAAAGAGTGCATCTGTCAGCTTCCCACTCCCGCTTGACAGGAGTTTTTTCTGCCCGTTTACAAGGAATGTAAATGCGATGTCCGGGTTGGACATGATCAGGCGCTCCACGATGGCGCCGACATGGGCGGCCTCGGTGACAGCCGTCTTCAGGAACTTTGCCCTGCCGGGGGTGTTGTAGAAAAGATCGCGCACCACCACAGTCGTCCCGTCCGGGGCCCCGATCTCCTCCACCAGCTTCTCCCGGCCGCCCTCAATGAGGTAGCGGGTGGCCGTCAGATCCGGGGAGCGCTTTGTGATCAGCTCCACGCGCGCTACGGCACAGATGCTGGCGAGGGCCTCGCCGCGGAATCCCAGAGAGCTCAGGGATCCGAGATCTCCTGCGGACTGGATCTTGCTGGTCGCATGCCGCAGAAAGGCCAGCGGCACATCCTCAGGAGCGATCCCGCATCCGTTGTCGCTGACGCGGAGAAGCTTGCTGCCCCCTCCTTCTATTTCAATGCTGAGTCTGGTCGCGCCGGCGTCGATGGCATTCTCCACCAGCTCCTTCACCACGCTGGCAGGCCGCTCTACAACTTCGCCGGCCGCGATCTTATCGATTGTAATGGGATCCAGCACATGGATACCGCTCATCATTTACCTCCATCGGTTTTTCAACTTATTCTGGCTCCGGTAGCGCTCGTTGAGGGCGTCCAGAGGCGTCATGTTCTGTACATCCAGCTCATTGATCTCCCGGATCACATCCTTGTCGCTGACCGTGTCAAAGAATGACATCTGCTCCAGGTCCAGCTCGTCATAGTGAGCTGCTTTTGCCTTCTTCCTGGGCGTCTTGACGATGGTCTCCACGGCCGCCGTGATATCCGCTTTCGCAAGCTGGGAGACAAGGTCGTCTGCCCTGCAAAGGACGGCCTCCGGCACTCCCGCAAGCCGCGCCACCTGTATGCCGTAGCTGCGGTCCGCACCGCCCTTCACGATCTTCCGAAGAAAGACAATCCCGTCGCCCTTCTCCTTCACCGCTATGCAGTAATTGTTGACGCCGTCGATCTTCCCCTCCAGCTCTGTCAGCTCGTGATAGTGGGTCGCAAAGAGGGTCTTTGCCCCGATGATCTTGCGGTCCGCCACGTATTCAATAATCGCCCAGGCCAGAGACAATCCGTCAAACGTGGAGGTGCCCCGACCGATCTCATCGAGGACAAGCAGGGAGTTGGAGGTCGCATTTCTTAAAATGCCGGCCACCTCTGTCATCTCCACCATAAACGTGCTCTGCCCGCTCGCCAGGTCATCAGAGGCGCCGACCCTCGTAAAGATGCGGTCGACGATTCCGATGTCAGCGGAATCGGCGGGGACAAAGGAGCCGATCTGCGCCATCAGCACAATGAGGGCCGTCTGCCTCATATATGTGGACTTGCCGGCCATGTTGGGACCCGTGATCACGGAGATCCTGTGGCTCTTCTTGTCGAGATGCGTGTCATTGGGGACGAAGCTCCCGCTGCTCACCATCTTCTCCACGACCGGATGGCGGCCGTTTTTGATGCGGATCACCCCGTCCGAGGTGATCTTCGGGCGGACGTAGCCGTTTCGGATCGCTGTGTGGGCCAGGGAAGCAAGGGAATCGATGGCTGCGATGACGCGGCTCATCTCCTGGATCCGCACCAGCTTCGCGCAGATCTCATCTCTCACCTGGCAGTACAGCTCGTATTCCAGTGCATACAGACGATCCTGGGCGCCAAGGATCCTGTCCTCCAGTTCCTTGAGCTCCGGGGTGATGTAGCGCTCTCCATTTACCAGAGTCTGACGGCGGGTATAGCTGTCCGGCACCTTGTCCTTGAAGGAATTCGACACTTCAATGCAGTAGCCGAAGACCCGGTTGTATTTCACCTTCAGAGTGTGGATGCCGGTAGCTTCCCTCTCCCGCGCTTCCAGATCGGCCAGCCAGCGGCGCCCCTCTGTCTTTGCGGCCCGGTAAGAATCCACCTCCTCGTTGTAGCCCTCGCGGATGATGCCGCCCTCCTTCATGGCGAGGGGGGGATCCTCTTCAATTGCAGCTTCCAGAAGCGCATGGATGTCCTCGAGAGTGTCATACTGATCGAGATAGTGCTCAAAAAGGCCGCAGGGAAAGGCCGCGAGCAGGGCCTCAATGTGCGGCAGCATTTCCAGAGAAGACTTGAGGGCGATCAGGTCCCTTGGATTGGCACTCTTTTGGGAAATGCGGCCGACGAGCCGCTCCAGGTCGTAGACGGGCCCGAGGTATTCCCGCAGCTCCGCAAGAGAAATCTCATCTTTTTGCAGGGCATCCACCGCATCCAGGCGGCTCTCAATCTCCTCCTTTACAATCAGCGGCTGTTCGACCCAGCTTCGGAGCATGCGCGCCCCCATTGCGGTCCGGCAGCGGTCCAGCACCCACAAAAGAGACCCCTTCTTCTCCTTCTCCCTCAGGGTCTCCGTGAGCTCGAGATTGCGCATGGTGGTGCTGCCGAGCACCATGTAAGATTCCGTGCGGTAGGGAAGGATCCTTGTGATGTGGCTCAGATCCGTCTTCTGTGTCTCAAACAGATAACTCATAAGAGCTCCGGCCGCGCAGATCCCGCAGGGCATCGTCTCAATCCCCAGACCTTCCATGGACTGCACGTGAAAATGATCCTTCAGCGTCATCATGCAGCTCTCGTCCGAAAAATAGCGGTCCTCCAGTGTGTTGACCATCACGCCGCTTGCGGGAAGATGCTCCTGCAGATCCGGGACACTAAGGAGCAATGTCTCATTGCAAATGATCTCCGCAGGCGAGAGCTTGAACAGCTCGTCAAAGAGCTTCTCCCGCCGGTCGGTCTCAGTGAGCAGGAACTCCCCTGTCGTGACGTCGCAGGAAGCGATGCCAAAGCGGTCCTCCGTGCACACAATACAGAGAAGATAATTGTTTCTCCCCTCCTCCATCGCCGCCGCGTCAAAATTTGTGCCGGGAGTTACGATCCGTGTAATCTCCCGGCGCACAAGGCCTTTTGCTTCTTTCGGGTCCTCTACCTGGTCGCAGACGGCCACTTTGTGGCCGAGACGCACCAGGCGTCCTATGTAGGTATCTACAGCGTGAAAAGGAACCCCGCACATGGGGGCCCTCTCCGACAGACCGCACTCCTTTCCGGTCAGCGTCAGCTCCAGTTCCCTTGACACGGTTTTCGCGTCGTCAAAGAACATCTCAAAGAAGTCGCCTACGCGGTACATCAGGATGCAGTCCTTATTCTCTTCCTTTGTGCGGACATATTCCTGCATCATGGGTGATAAAGCCATGGGTTACTCCTGCCTGTTCTCGTCGTTAACGAAACGATCTGATTTCCGTAATCTGTTCCGAAATGCTTACTATTCACGGCCAATCTGCAATCAGGTTCTGGCTCATCATGCTTGCATGATCTTCACCTGCTCGCCCACGTAATAAAAGCCTTTACATTCTACAAGGCGCACCGGCACAAGCTGCCCGATCTGTTCCTTAGTACCCGGAAAATGTACCGTGAGGTTGTGAGGGATCCTGCCGCTGACCAGACCGGGTTCCTTGTTTTCCTCCTCCACAAGCACCTCCATCGTCCTTCCCTCAAAGCGGGCACAGGCCTTCTCCGCGCTGATCCGGACCGTCTCCAGGAGCCGGTCGAAGCGCCTGTGGGCCGTCTCGTCGTCCACCTGCTCCTCCCAGACGGCAGCGGGAGTGCCGCTTCGTTTTGAATACAGAAACGTAAAGGCACTGTCAAAGCCGACCTCCCGGACCAGGCTGAGGGTCTCCGCAAAGTCCTCCTCTGTCTCCCCGGGGAATCCGACGATGATGTCCGGTGTCAGGGAGATGTCAGGCATTGCGCTGCGGATTCTGCTAACGAGCTGAAGGTAGTCCTCCCTCGTGTAATGCCGGTTCATCCTCTTCAGGATCCGCGTACTGCCGGACTGCACCGGGAGATGCAGATGGGGGCAGATGCTGCTCTCAGAGGCCATGACCTCGATGAGCTCATCAGAAAGATCCTTCGGGTGAGAAGTCATGAAGCGCACGCGGTCGATCCCCTCCGTCCTTGCCGCCATCCGGAGCAGTTCAGGAAAGCGGATGGAGTCGGCAAGGGTCTTCCCGTAAGAGTTCACGTTCTGGCCGAGGAGCATAATCTCTCTCACGCCGTCTGCAGCGAGGGTCCGGATCTCCCCGAGGATGTCCCGGGCATCCCGCGAGCGCTCCCTTCCCCTTACATAAGGGACGATGCAGTAGCTGCAGAAATTGTTGCAGCCGAACATGATGTTGACCCCGGATTTGAATTTGTATTTGCGTTTGACCGGCAGATGCTCCACGATCCGGTCCGTGCCGTCCCAGAGCTCAATCACGCGCCTTCGCTCCTTAAGGATCCTGGCGAGAAGCTTTGGGAAGGTAAATAGATTGTGAGTCCCGAAGATCAGCTCCACGACAGGATAGCTCTTTCGTATTTTGGCAACGACTTGCTCCTCCTGCATCATACAGCCGCACAGGCCCACGA
This sequence comes from uncultured Lachnospiraceae bacterium, assembly GCA_902803505.1. Taxonomy (GTDB): domain Bacteria; phylum Bacillota; class Clostridia; order Lachnospirales; family Lachnospiraceae; genus Chordicoccus. Next base: position 7,395 of record CADCQE010000144.1, read on the forward strand.
TCAGATCCGGGTTCTTTTTCTTGAGCCCGGTGAGGATGCCAAGACGGCCGTATACATGCTGGTCAGCATTTTCACGGACCGTGCAGGTGTTGTAGAGGATGAAATCCGCCTCCTCTTCCCTCTCCGTGTCCTCAAAGCCCACTGCCTCGCAGATGCCGCGGAGCTTCTCTGAGTCCCGGGCATTCATCTGGCAGCCGAAGGTGACAATGGAGGAACGGAGCGGACGCCCCTTCTGTCTTGTGAGGAGCTCCAGCGCTTCCTTTGCCTCATCGATATTCTTTTGGAGCTGCAGTTCTTCTTCCATAGATGCGGAATTCATCGTCATGATCTTACCTGGCCGTTTCCATAAATAATGTATTTATATGTGGTCAGAGCCTCAAGGCCCATGGGGCCGCGGGCGTGGAGCTTCTGCGTGCTGATGCCGATCTCCGCGCCGAAGCCGAATTCATTGCCGTCCGTGAAGCGGGTAGACGCGTTGACGTAGACGGCTGCGGCATCCACTTCCCGGAGGAACTGCTGGGCGTGCATATAGTTCGTCGTCACGATGCACTCCGAGTGGCCAGTGTTGTAGCGGTTGATGTGGGCAATGGCTTCATCAATGTTGCTTACGGTCTTGACGGAGAGAATGTAGTCCAGATATTCCGCGCCCCAGTCCTCTTCCGTCGCGGCCACGGCGTCGCTCAGGAATTCACAGGAGTCCCGGTCAGCGCGCAGCTCCACCTGCTTCTCCTTCAGCCTCAGCTCCAGCGCAGGAAGCAGCGTGCTGCGGATATCCCTGTGAACCACAAGAGATTCCGCCGCGTTGCAGACGCCGATACGCTGGGTCTTGGCGTTGAAGATGATGTCGACAGCCATCACGATATCCGCCGGGGAATCCACATAGATATGGCAGTTTCCGGTACCGGTCTCAATGACCGGAATCGTGCTCTCCGTCGTGACGGTGCGGATGAGGCCCGCGCCTCCCCTCGGGATCATGAGATCCACATAGCGGTCAAGATGCATGAATTTCTTAGTCGTCTCCCTCGAAGTGTCTTCGATGAGCTGCAGCACATCCTCCGGGACTTCACACTCCAGGAGGGCTCTGCGCAGCACTTCGACGATCGCGATGTTCGACTGAAGGGCATCGCTCCCTCCCTTCAGGATCACGGCGTTGCCGGTCTTGAAGCACAGTGCAAATACATCGGAAGTCACATTGGGCCTGGCTTCGTAGATGACGCCGATGACTCCCAGAGGCACTGTCATCTTTCCGATCAGCAGGCCGTTGGGCCGCCGTTTCATACCGGATACGGACCCGATGGGGTCATCAAGGGCGGCCACTTCCCTGAGCCCGTCTGCCATGGAAGCCACCCGCTCCTTGCTGAGGGTCAGGCGGTCCAGAAGGCCCTTAGGCATCTGGCGCTCCACGGCGAGCTTCCAGTCCCGCTCATTCGCTTCCAGGATCTGCGGAGTGCACTCGATGAGCAGCTCAGCAGCTCTTTGCAGCACCTGATTCTTCTTGTCCGTGCCGAGCACGGCGCAGCGCACCGATGCAGCCTTTGCCCTGCTCCCGATTTCCTCCAGTGTCAGCGCCTCTGCGCAGTTCTTCTCATTGTCCAGCATATCTGATTCATCCTCTACTTTTTGTGTCCCGGCCGTCAAATAAGCGCGTCTCAGTGATGAGCAGATCCGGCCGGATGTCCGTTTCCTCCTGATAAATGGAGGGAAATACCGTGATGTCAAATGCCAGGGCAAGCGTAGGGTGCCCCGGGTTCTCAGCAAGAAAGCGGTCATAATATCCGCCTCCGTAGCCGATGCGGTTTCTGTCTTCGTCAAAGGCTGTCCCCGGAAGAAGAATCAGGCCCCCCGGGTCCCCCGGCGGCAGGATCCTCTTTGGTTCCAGGATGCCGAAGCTCCCCTCTGCGAGCTCGTCAAAGGAGCAGATCTTCCCAAATACGAGCCTCCTGCCGACGACCTTGGGAACGGCGGTCTCTTTGCCCTCCGCCCAGGCCGCTTCGAAGATGCGGAAGGTCTGGATCTCATCCGGAAGGGAGACGTAGCACCAGATGGAGCGGGCTTCCTTCCACTGCCGGAGAGTCATGAGCCGCTTCCGGATGAGCTCACTCCGCTCTTGGACTTCGGAGGCGGACAGGCTCCGGCGCAGGGCGAGGCCCTCGCTCCTGCTTCTTTGCTTCGCCGGAATCTGCCTCATAGCGCTTCCAGGAAATCCATCATGTAAAACTCGTGGGGATGGGCGCGGAAGATGGTGCCGCACTCCTCTCCGTCGATGATCCTGTGCAGGATGCGGAAATCCTCAGCCGACGCAATGATCATATCGGCTCCGGCCGCCGTTGCGATCTGCGCCGCCGACAGCTTCGTGGACATCCCTCCAGTTCCGAAGGAGCTGCCGGTGGAGCCTTTCCCCATCTCAAGCAGGGTCTCGTCGATGCGGTCCACCTCACTGATGAAGCGGGCTTGTGGATTCCGCTTCGGATCATCTGTGTAAAGGCCGTTGATATCCGACAGCAGGATCAGGAGATCCGCATGGATGAGCGCGGTCACGATGGCAGACAGGCGGTCGTTGTCCCCGAAGCGGATATCGTAGGTCTCGACAGTGTCGTTTTCATTTACAACAGGAATGACTCCGAGGTTGAAGAGCTCATCAAAGGTGTTTCTCGCGTTCACACGGCTCTCTTTATTGAGCATCGTCTCTTTGGTGAGCAGCAGCTGGGCCGCCTGATAGCCATATTCAGAGAAGAATTTCTGGTACAGCATCATAAGCCGCACCTGTCCTATAGCGGCACAGGCCTGTTTCTGCTTCAGGCTGCGTGCTTCGTTGATTCCCATGGCCGCTTTGCCGACGGCGATGGCGCCGGAGGATACCAGGACGACGTCCTTTCCCTGGTTTCTCAGGTCGATTGCTTCCCTTGCGAGGATCTCAATCTTCGGAAGATTCAGCTTTCCGGTCTCCGCATGGACAAGCGAGGAGGACCCGATCTTGATCACTATGCGCTGTTTATTCTTCAGGTGTGCTCGAAGGCTCAATTCTTTTTCTCCCTGCTCGCGTTAATGAGCTTCTCATCATCACTTTCCGTCATCGCTCTGTCTGCTGATGCCCAGCTTTAGAAGGATCTTCTCCTGCAGATCACACATCGTCCGCTCTTCTTCCTCGCTCATGTGGTCATAGCCTATGAGATGAAGAGCGCTGTGGGCGACCAGAAAGCAGAATTCCCTGCGGACGGAGTGCCCGTACTCTTCTGCCTGCTGTAAGGTGTGATCTACGGAGATCACGATATCTCCCAGAAGCAGGGCTCCGCTCTCCGGATTGAAGGATCCGGCTGCTTCTTCCTCCGCTTCCTCATAATTCCCCGGAATCGAATAGGCAGTGACCGGAAAGGAGAGCACGTCCGTAGCCCGGTCGATCTCCCGAAACTGTCGGTTCATTTCCCGGATGCTCTCATCATCCGTGAGGGTGAGGGAGGCTTCCGCCTCATAGGGACAGGCGCTTTCCTGCAGCACTGCTTCGATCACTTCCCTGGCCGCAGCGGCAGCGTCAAAAGGGAAACACTCCTCCAGCGGACGGGTGGTATATTCATTTTCAAAATAGAGCGTCATGAGACTCCTGTCCTCCTTGCCGCTTTCGGTCTTGTGGAAGAGGCCTTTATCTTCTTGGCGCCGGCCCGCGTCTCATATTTCTCGTAGGCCTCCACAATCTTCTGGACAAGCGGATGCCGCACCACATCCTTGCTGGTCAGCTCGCAGAAGCCGATCTCGTCGATCTTGCCAAGCACGCGGCAGGCCACGTCGAGACCGCTGATCTGGTCGGCAGGGAGGTCCTTTTGCGTCCTGTCGCCGGTCACGACCACCTTCGACCCGAAGCCGATGCGCGTCAGGAACATCTTCATCTGTGAGGGGGACGTGTTCTGCGCCTCATCCAGGATGATAAACGCATTGTCCAGTGTTCTTCCTCTCATGTAAGCGAGAGGAGCTACCTCGATCAGCCCCTTCTCAGAGTTTTTGAGAAAGGCCTCTGCGCCCATGATCTCATAGAGCGCATCGTAGAGCGGACGCAGGTAAGGATCAATCTTGCTCTGGAGGTCGCCGGGAAGAAAGCCGAGCTTCTCCCCCGCTTCAATGGCCGGTCTTGTCAGGATGATGCGCGAGACTTCTTCCGTGCGGAAGGCCCGGATAGCCATGGCCATCGCCAGATAGGTCTTGCCTGTGCCCGCAGGACCGATTCCGAATGTGATCATGTTGTCTGTAATGGAATCAATATAATTCTTCTGTCCGAGAGTCTTTGGCTTAATCGGCCTTCCGGACATGGTATGGAGAATAATCTCCCGGTCAATCGCCACCATCTCCTGTTCCTTCTTCTCTTTCAGAAGGGTCAGGGAGTAGCGGACATTCTGCTCTGTGATCGTATTGCCGCGCTCGGACAGAACCAGGAGCATGGCGAGGAGCTCCTTCGCGCGGCCGATCTGCTGCTTTTCGCCTATGATCTTCACCCGGCCGTTTCTGGGCACCACGCTCACGCCAAGCTCATGCTCGATGAGCTTAAGGTGCGCATCGAACTGACCGAAGATATTGCGCTCGTGCTCAGAAGGCAGGTCAAACATCGTTTCGTCATTCATCGTCAAAGTACTCATAATGTATGTTTATACCACATATTCAAGGGATATGCTACTGAAATACAACATGATGCTTAAGTGATACCTCGAGGCTTCACAGGCAGGGGGACCGTCGGCAGCAGTTACTTGTGATAAGGTTCTCCGCTCAGGATCTTCTCCGCCCGATAGATCTGCTCAAGCAGGATCACGCGCATCAGCTGGTGTGGGAAGGTCATCCTCGAAAAGCTCAGTCGGTAATCCGCCCGACAGAGCACAGCCTCGCTGAGTCCCAGGCTGCCGCCGATCACAAAAGTGACCGCACTCTTCCCCTGATTCATGAGCCGGCCCAGCGCAGCGGAAAAGTCTTCAGAGCTCAAAGGGGTGCCGTCTATGGCGAGAGCGATCACATATTCCCCTTCCTGCAGCTTTGCGAGGAGTCTCTCTCCTTCTCTCTTCATAACGCTCTCCCTGAGAGCGTCCGAGAGGGACTCCGGCGCCTTCTCATCAGGGACCTCGATGATCTCCACTTTGGCGTAGCGCGTCAGGCGCTTTCCGTATTCCTGTACGGCATCCCGAAAAAATGCTTCTTTTAAGCGCCCGACACAAAGAATCCTTATCTTCATATCCGTTTCATCCCATAATAATAGAAAACATGCAGAGGATCCGCCTTACGGGAGTTCTCTGCATGCGTAAAACCAGACCATAATAACAGAGGAAATCATTCCACTGAGAGGATGCAGTAATAGATCGGCTGCCCTCCGAAGTTCGACTCCACGTCAAGCTCCGGGAACTTCTCTTCCAGAAGTCCCACCAGTTCTTCCGTATCCTCCTCGGAATAATCCATGCCGTTATAGACACTGATGAGTTCCGATTCCTCATCGACCACGGCCTCAAGCGCCTGGAGGATGACCTCCTTTACATCCGACCCGACTGCAAGGATCCCATCATCGCCAATGGCCATAATGTCATTTGTATGGATCTCCTTGCCGTCTATCTTCGTATCCCTCACGGAATATGTCACTTCAATGGTGTGTACCAGAGCGATCTCCTCGCTCATCACCTTGATGTTCTCCTCGGGACTCTTGTCCGGGTTATAAGCGATCATTGCCGTAATCCCCTGAGGAACTGTCTTCGTGGGGACGACCACCACATTGCAGTCCTCCACAAGGTCCTTCGCCTGGTTCGCAGCCAGGATCACATTCTTGTTATTGGGCAGGATGAAGACGTTCTCCGCGTGAACCTCCCGGATGGCGCTCAGCATATCGTCGGTACTGGGATTCATGGTCTGTCCGCCTTCGATCAGCACATTGACGCCAAGTCCGCGGAAGATCTCGCTCATTCCTTCGCCGATGGTAACGCTGATAAACCCATTCTTGCTGCGGGGTCCTTCCGGAGCAGCCGCAGAGGCTTCCTCCTCTTTCCTTGCGGCCTGCATCTCTGCTTCCTTGAACAGCTTTTCCTGATGCTCGATCCGCATATTGTCGATCTTCATCCGGCACAGGTTGCCATACTCAAGGCCTTTTTCAAATGCCAGTCCCGGATGATTGGTATGCACGTGAATCTTCACGATGTCCTCATCCGCAACAAGTACGAGGCTGTCGCCGATGGAGGTCAGATAAGCTTTCATCTGGCGCTCTTCCTCCTCCGGGAAAGGCTTCTCCAGATTGATGATGAATTCCGTGCAGTAGCCGAACTTGATCTCATCCGTGCTGATCTCTTTGTGGGCGGCAGAAGTCTGGGCGGCGCCCTGACTCACAGGTGTCTCAAAGCTCAGCTCCAGTTCCTTACCCAGATAGGCATTGAAACATCCCCTAAGGACTGCCATCAGGCCCTCTCCGCCGGAGTCAACCACACCGGCTTCCTTCAGGACAGGCAGCAGTTCAGGGGTTCTCTCGAGAGCGGCCTGACCCTCAGCGAGGATTTCTTCGAAGAATACGCCCAGATCCTCTGCCTGGTCCCGGATCTGAGAGCCCTTTTCAGACATCGCCCTCGCGACTGTGAGGATCGTGCCCTCCTTCGGCTTCATGACAGCCTTGTAAGCTGTCTCTACAGCCCGCTCCATTGCGGACGCAATAATCGGAATGTCTAATTCCCGGTATTCGCGGATCTCTTTCGTGAAGCCGCGGAACAGCTGGGATAATATGACGCCGGAGTTGCCTCGCGCACCCCGGAGAGATCCTCCGGAGATGGCTTTCGAGAGCATCTCGATCCCCGCATCCGCAGGCAGTGCACTCACCTCCTGGGCTGCAGACATGATGGTCAGCGTCATATTCGTTCCGGTATCCCCATCAGGTACCGGGAATACATTCAGCTGGTTGATCCATTCTTTTTGAAGCTCCAGGTTCTTAGCGCCGCTCAGGAACATACGGCGCAGCATCTGTGCATCAATGATATTGGCACTCACTACCTTAACCTCCACATTTATCAGTCGATCACCCGGATTCCCTCGACCACAACTTCGATATGTTCGACGGTGAGGCCGGTAAACTGTTCGACCTTGTATCGAACCGACTCGATCAGATTCTCAGAGACCGTAAGGATGCTGACACCGTAAGAGACAATACAGTGCAGCGTCAGCGAGATCTTATTATTCTCAATCTTAACATTAATTCCGTGCTTCAGGCTGTCCTTCTTCAAGATATGGAAAAGGCCGTCTTTCATATTATAGGCAGACATGCCCACAATGCCGAAGCATCCGACTGCGACGCTTCCGGCGTATGTAGCGATGACATCCGAATCGACGAGGATATTGCCATATTCAGAACTGATGTGACCTCTCATCTTCAACCTCCAATCGTACTTACTGACATCATACCACAAAGAAGAATTGTATTGCGAATAATTCTTGCGGGAATAAAAAAAAGATGCCGCGCAAATACGCAGCACCAACCTGATTCACCTAAAACACATGAGCAGATCCGAATCTTCGCTCTTATGCTCTCTCGACCTTACCGGACTTGAGGCACTGCGCACACACATAGGCATGCTTGGGAGTTCCGTTCACTTTCACTCTGACTCTTCGGATGTTAGCCTTCCACATCTTATTTGATCTTCTATGAGAATGGCTCACATTGTTGCCAAAATGAGCGCCCTTTCCGCAAACTGAACAAACCGCCATCGGTAAAACACCTCCTTGCACAAAGATAAAGCCCAAACAGGACTCGAACGTGGAATATCATACCATAACTATATCTGTCATTGCAAGCCCAAGTTTGGAAAAAATGTTACGATTCACGGCCAATCTGCAATCAGGTTCCGGCTTCTCACTTCTCCCCTTCTCCGCTTCCGCTGGTGAAGCGGTTAATGAGATCGGGAACCATATCCAGAATCTTTGTGAATCCGTCGGTATTCTTGACGTTCACGAGCTTAGTGCTCCCGTTCGAAATCACGAGAACCGCACTGGGGCTCATCTTGCCGCCGATACCGCCTCCCGCATTGGGGCTCCGCTTTTCACCCTGATTGGCACCGGCTCCGACGCCAAAGGTCACATCCATGAGTGGAAGAATCACTGTATCCCCCACATGGATCGCCTCGCCCACAACAGTCTTGGATGTGAGAAAGCCCTCCATACCGTCAAAGAGCGTCTCTACCGTATTCTTAAAATCATTGTTCTCTGCCATTAGGAAGCCTCCTTCATATCAATCTCATTTTCTTCAGAGAGATCCGCTTCTTTGGAGCCGCGAAGCTCCTTGACATAGCGGTAGGTATATCTGACATCGGAGCTAAGAAGCAGCATGAGGACCTGCCAGCCCACCTGTCCCAGGCATACGCGCCCGGACAAAAAGACAGTTCCTTCGAGGACATAGCCGGAAAAATCCGGTTCCAGAACGATCCTTCCTCCGTAGAGAGGATAAAATGCTGACAGCAGCGCCAACAGCTCACCGGTCACAGACGGATCCTCGAACCCGAAATGTACCCTGCCCTCTACCCGCCTCGGACGGACGGCCTTTAGAATCTTCCGTCCGCGCTTCCAAAGAAGCGACAGGGCATGGCGCACACGTGGATCATCAATGAAATATTTCCATTTCGCTATTGTATCACATACCCCTGCAATTTTGGATACAATTTTGCCGATCGCCTGCGTAATGCGCAGGGGGAGGAAGGACAGGAAACGGATCCCGTCGATCGCGGTCCAGAAGGCTCTGTGGATCAAGGAGACCAGAGCGCGAAGGAGCCGCTCAAAAAGGCGCAGCTGCCTCCGTGTGTGGATCACCAGCTTCTCTTTCCGGCTCCGGGCCTCCGCAAGCGCTCTCTTCTCCTCCTCTTCTCTGGCCTTCTCTTCCGCTTCCAGCCTCAGGCGCTCCGCCGCGCGCTCTTCTTTGCGGAGCTTCGCTTCCCGGCGCAGCTTCTCAAATTCTTCCGGATCCCTGTCACGAAGCTTCTCCAGCTTCTTTTTCTTTTCTTTTCTGCGCTTCGCTTTCTTGTGCTCCGCTTTCTTTTGTCTGAGCTCCCTCAGGGAAATACCGCAGACCCGGAACACTTTCGCAACGCTTTTCTCTTCTCCTTTCTTTTTTGAGAAGAGAATGGACAGCGACAGAAAGTGCAGGAGCCAGGTGACCCTCGCTTCTCCGTGCGTCTCCCCGGACGTGCTCTCTCCCGCTATTTCATAGCGAAATGGTACGAGGAGCAGCAGGAGGATCAGGGCCAGCAGGATGCCAAGAAGCACCAGCAGCACTTTACCGATAATCGTGAGCACACTCAGAACTATTCCCATGCCAGTTTCCTTTTCTCAAGAGGTATGACCGTATGTCCGCCCCGCCGGTCTCTTCCAGACAGTCCCGGCAGATTTTCACGACGAGCTTCATCGCTTCCTTCTTGGTGGCAGCCAGCCCTACCACCATGGGAAGCCGCTCATAAAGAGCCCGCTGGGACAGGAAGGAAGTGGAGATCACATCCAGATGGTCACGGCCATTTCCCGCCAAAGTGATCAGATAGTGGCCCAGATCCACCTTCCCCTCATTGAGTCTTTGGCGGATCCCTTTCTCACGGTCTTTCAGTGTCTTATCCACATAGAGCGGGTCATACCAGCTCAGCATATCTCAACCTCCATAATACTGCCGCAGGATCTCTGATGCAATCGGAACAGCCGTAGAACTGCCTGCGCCTCCGTCCTCGGCGATAACGGCAATCACGAGATCCGGATTATCCGGGTTTGTAAATCCGACAAACCAGGAGTGTGTCCCGGTAGAACCATCTGACCTCGTATACTCGGCGGACCCGGTCTTCCCGGCCACGCGGTAGCTTCTCCCCGCAAGCTCATTGGCGGAGCCCTCCTCCACGACGGCTTCCATGAGCTTTGAGAGCGCCTCCGCTTCTTCCGGATTTAAGAGCGTCTTGTAGCGGGATTGTTTCGTCTTTGAGACCAGTTCTCCCGTCGCGGTCTCCACATGGTCAATCAGGTAAGGAGTCATGAGGACACCGTCATTTGCAATGGCAGAGACGATCAGCGCCATGTGATAGGGAGTCACCAGCGTCTTGCCCTGGCCAAAGGCCGTCTGCACAAGCTCAATCTCATCGGATTCATTTGTCAGGGCCCAGCGGCTGCTCGAGGAGAGCAGCTCCGAAGGGAGCTTCACATCGAACAGGAGGCTTTTCGCCGTCGCCGTCAGGGCAGAATTTCCAAGCATAAGGCCGATCTGGGAGAAAGCAGTGTTGCAGCTGTGTGCAAAGGCGCCCCTCAGGTCCTCCTGTCCATGCACCGTTCCCTTGTAGCAGTGCACGGTGTAGTCGTCAATGGTAAACTCTCCCATGCAGTCGTAGGAGAAACCATCAAAGCTGTGATACTTGCGGTAGTAAGCGAGAGCCGTTGCGATCTTGAAAGTAGATCCCGGCGGATAGAGCCCCTGCGTCGCCCGGTTCACGAGATTGGACCGGGTGGGATCCGATACCATCTCGTCCCAGATATCCGCGAGGGTGTTCGGATCGAAATTCGGCTTTGAGACCATGGCCATGATTTCCCCTGTCTGAGGATTCAGGACCACTACAGCTCCCCGGTAATCACCCAGGGCATAGTAAGCGGCCTCCTGCAGCCCGGCATTCAGTGTGGTGACTACCGTATCCCCGTCATTTTTCTTCTTCAGGAATTCGTTTATCATCTGGTCGATGATATTGGCGTGGGAGGTCATGAGCTGATAGTTCGCAAAAGACTCCACACCGCTCTTCCCGTTGGAGACAAACCCGACGACATGGGCAAACACATTGGCGTAGGGGTAAACCCTCTCCTCTGTCCCGCCCTCGTAGACATCTGTCCGGGCCAGTGTCGCCCCGTCCTTCGAGAGAATCTTCCCGCGCCTCACAAGCTGGGACTGCGCATTCTGTCTCTTATTATAAGGACTCGCGAGGATCTCATCCTTCATGCGAAGGTTGAAGTAGATGAGATGAGCGGCCAGAAGCAGGAACAGCAGCCCAAAGGCAATGGAAATAAAGAGGTAAGGACCTCTCGATCGCTTCCCCGCGCTGCGGTCAGAGTCTTCATCCCCTTCCTCTTCCCACTCCTCCTCATCGGGAATGGGAAGAAAGCTCTCATCGGTGTAGAAGACTCTGCGGCTCGTGTCAAAGACCTGCGTCTCATCGTCCACAGAGGAACCGATCCCGGCATCCTCCATGCCCGGATACAGACTCGGTCCATCCTCTTCGCCGACGTCCCTCAGCTTCTCCCCCTCCATGATCCGCCGGACGTCTTCTCCGAGCTCCCGCTCAATATCCTGTTCACTGTGTCTCTTTCTCCTCAATGAATTCCTCCGTCCTCGTCATAAGAGGCAGTTTCATCATGGCGCAAGATATACAGGCCCTGAATGATCGCGAGCATAATGATCGTACTGATGACAGAACTCCCGCCATAGCTGATGAGCGGCAGCGTGATCCCGGTCATCGGAATAAACTTCGTCACACCTCCGACTGTCAGAAATACCTGGAACGCGTACTCCGTGCCGAGCCCGATGGACACCAGGCGGTAGAAACGGTCCTGGATCTGCATGGAAATGCTGACAATCAGGAGATAAAGGCTCATGCAGACAAAGAGCAGGCAGATACAGAAGACGGCGCCGAATTCTTCACATATTGCGGCAAAGATGTAATCCTTCGTTGCCACCGGAATCGAATTCGGCCTGCCTAAGAAAAGTCCTGTCCCAAACCATCCGCCCGCGCCGATGGCAAAAAGCCCCTGCACGATCTGGTAGCCCGAGGTATCGTATACGGAAAATGGGTCCTTCCAGGCCGTAACTCTCTGCCTGACATGTCCGAAGAGCTGATACGCCGCAACTGCGGCGGCGGAGCCCGCCAGCAGTCCCACAATCGGATAGACGGGGTTCCTTGTAGCGACATATATTATCACGATAGTGGCGACGAAGAAGACCAGCGCGGTCCCCAGGTCCGTTGAAAGCACGAGGATCCCTACATGCATAGCCGCCACGAGGGCTGCGATGATCACACTCTTTACAGAACTGTCTGCCGCCAGCTTCGAAGCCAGGAAGAATACCAGGGTCAGCTTCACAAGCTCGGAGAACTGAATCGTGATGCCTCCGACGGAGATCGACAGCTTCGCTCCTCCGCTCATGCGGGCCAGTGCGAGCACAACCATAAGAGATGCGATTCCGATAAGCGCATAGAGCCAGGTCAGATTCTTCAGGACTCTAAGCTTGCGGATGATCACCGGGATCAGGAAGGCGATAACGGTGCCGCCCGCTGCAATCAGGAACTGCTTGAGCGCCTGATCACTGTCCAGCCTCGCGATCACGATGAAGCCTACGCAAAGAAGCATCAGCATATTGTTCACGAGCAGCATCGAGGCCCTGGGATACATCAGGCGGTAGCCCGCGAGAGTAATTCCGAAATAGAGCAGAATCCCGAGAAAGAGCGCGGCGTTCATGACCGAGAAGCGGTTGATGAGAATCAGCAGAAAACCAAGCCCGGCAGTCAGATACAGGATGCGGATCTGGCTCCCGAGTATGCGCTTCTTCCTCTTCTCCTCCTTCCGGAACAAGTAGGTGTAGTCCTTGATGGCAAATACCAGAAGGAAGAAAATGAAGAGATATTTTGAGATCTGTGTGAACAGATACATGCTTCAGATCACTCCTCGCAGAAAATGGCCCTTTGTGCAGGAGACTGCCAGCCCGCCTTCCCTTCCCTCCCGGAACCGGCCTGCGGCGGCCAGGACGCTTTTCACAAGCTCAGCATCTTCCATTGTGAATTCCAGACGGATGCTCTCAAACCCAAGGGCGGCAAGCGCAGGTCCTTCGCCCAGAAGAGAGAGCGGCAGCGTGTTATAAAGCACATTATAGCAGAAAACGCATTCGCAGGAGACGAAAAATTTGCTGCCGGTCCGGTCAGTCAAGGTGAGGGTATCCCCTCTCTTTGTGCAGCTGTCCGTGTTCTTCTTCAGGCACTGGGCGGAGATCATCAGCGGCAGATAGCCGTAAGCTACGATCTCGCTGAAGCGGTTGTCCCTTCCGGAGAGCTCCCTGCGGTTCAGTTCAATCGGCGCCGTGTCGCGGTCTGTGCCGAGTTCCCGGAAGAATTCCTGCGCTTCACTGTTAAAGGTATAGAGGCTGGCGTCCAGCCGCATGGAAGGCGCGAGACCCCTTTGGAGCAAATCTGCGAAGCTCTCCAGAGAACGCACAAGGAAGACCGAAAGGCCCTCTTGCAGCAGCATGGCCGCAGCCTCTTTCAGTTCTGACGCGCTGCTGCCCTCCCGGTCTATGCGGGGGAGCGCGATCCCGGCCTCCTTGCCCGCCGCAATGCAGCGTCTGACCAGAGCAAGAGCGCTCTCGACCGGATCCCCCATCCTGTAGAGAAGCGCTGCTTCGATGTAGACGAGATCGGCGTGCGGACTGGCAAGAACCGCATCCAGTTGCTCTTCCCCGGAGACCAGCACATGGATGCGGCAGGGCTTTCCTTCTGTGCTCTGCCCGGAAGAAGACTCTTTCATAAGGAGGCAGCTCCCGGCAGCCGTCCGGACAAGCTCGCTGTCGAGCTGCCGCCGATATGGCTCAAGAAGGCACTCACGCATTTTCCAAAATGCAGACCGCCGCAGTTCATTAATTGCCGATATAGGGAGGAAGCTTTTCCCATCAGTCCGGACCGTCAGTTCCCTGATCCGGAAATCCGTGCCGCCGTCCTTCGAAAAGTTCTCATAGATCCGTTCCCCGCTGAGAGGGCGCTTCAGTGCCTGATGAACCTCATCTCCATAAGCCCGGATTGTCTTCCCCTCGCAGGAGAGCTCAGCTTCCGCCCTCTTCCCCGCCTCGACCGTACAGACTGCTTCCAAGAAGAGAGGCTTCTCTTTCGAGATATAGCGCTCATGCATGTCCTGATAGAGAGCTTGTCTTGCCGTCACTTCCTCCTTAGACAGGACATGCTTGACGAAGGCCATCATCTCCTTGCCGCCTCGATGGTGGAAGTAGCCTTCCGTAAATCCGTTCCTGTTGTACAGATCATAGAGGGCCTTCTGTTCCTCATCACTGACGGAGTAATTCTTGTCGAGTGCGAAGGCGCGGTCCAGGCATCTGCGGTAAATGGATACGACACCCGCCGCATACTCCGGCCGCTTCATCCGTCCCTCGATCTTCAGGGAGTCGATACCGCTCCTGACGAATTCAGGGAGCAATTGAATCGCGCAGAGATCCTTCAGGCTCATGTAATGGCGGGCGTCCGGCCGGTCCAGGATCGACTCTCCTCCGCGGAAATTGTCCTTGTCATTGAGGAGGTTCAGGAGGCGGCACGGCTGTGCGCATCGCCCTCTGTTCCCGCTCCTTCCGCCGATCACGCTGGAGAGCAGGCACTGTCCGGAATAGCAGTAACACAGGGCGCCGTGAACAAAGATCTCCACTTCAAGCCCGCTCTCCTCCTTAATCCGCAGGAGCTCCTTAAGGGACAGCTCCCTGGCGGGAACTACACGGCTCACACCGTAGCTCCTAAGAAGCGAGGCGGATGCGGGACCCGTCACGGTCATCTGGGTGCTGGCGTGAATGGGAAGGGAGGGAAACACGCGCCTCAGAAAATGCAGCACGCCAAAGTCCTGCACAAGCACCGCGTCGAGGCCCTCCCTGACGTAAGGGAGCAAATAGTCTGCAAGCTGCGCAAGCTCCTGCTCCTTGAGGAGTGTGTTGACCGTCAGATAGACCTTGGCGCCGCGCAGATGGGCATACTCAATCCCCCGGAGGAGGTCTTCCTCGCCCGGGTTGTCCGCATAAGCTCTTGCTCCAAAAGCGCTGCCGCCAATATATACCGCATCGGCGCCGGCATTGACACTGGCCTTCAGACCGTCCAGAGAGCCGGCAGGGGCTAATAATTCTGTTCGCATATGTAAAAAGGTGATTGCGGATTGACAATCACCTCTCCTTTCCTCATCTTCTTTGTCCGTTCCGGTCATATTGGCCGCCCTGGGCCGCCCTGCTCTGATTCAGGAAGCGCTCCTCGGCATTCTCCAGCCTGACTTTCAGGTCTACCAGCTCCTGCTTCAGCTCGTAGAGCTCCTTGTCCTTATTCTGCAGCTCTTCCTCCAGTTCCTCAGCCTTCTTTCTGGCTTTGAAGCAGTCGTCGGCAACATTGAGCGCCAGCAGGGTCCCCTTTGCGTCTGATGTCATCCTGCGCCAGGAGTTCAGTGTGCTGAGCTCTCCGAGCTTGTGGTTGAGGTAGGAAGCCACTTTCTCCAGATACTCTTCACTCTCATAGCCAGTGAGCCGAGTAACCTTTCCTCCGATGAGTACCTGTACAGAATTCTTTGCTGACAAAACAATCTCCCCCGCTTTCCTTCATTGTAGACATTAATCATTATAGGAAATACAATCCCAAAATACAAGTCAAGATTCACTCATCCGCCGGAGCTTCATAACCCAGATGTTCATAGGCGTGGATGGTCACCATCCTTCCTCTGGGTGTTCTCGTGAGGAACCCCGTCTTAAGCAGGTAAGGTTCATACACATCCTCAATCGTCCCGGAATCCTCTCCGATCGAGGAGGACAGGGTCTCCAGCCCGACAGGTCCGCCGCCGAATTTGAGGATCATGGTCTCCAGGATCGTGCGGTCCAGCTTCTCAAGACCGAATTGATCGACTTCAAGCAGATCCAGAGCATCTGCCGCAACCTTCTCCGTGATAACTCCGTCATAGCGCACCATGGCAAAGTCGCGCACACGCTTCAGGAGCCGGTTCGCGAGACGGGGTGTTCCGCGGGATCTCCTGGCCAGCTCCATCGCTCCCTTGTCGTCGATCTCGACCGCAAGACGCGCTGCGCTTCTTAAGATAATCTCTTTCAGCTCAGGGACAGAATAGTATTCCAGATGTCCAACGACCCCGAAGCGGTCCCTCAAGGGAGCAGAAAGCATGCCTGGCCTTGTCGTCGCACCTACCAGTGTAAAATGCGGAAGATCGAGCCGTATGGATCTGGCCGTCGCTCCTTTGCCGATGATAATGTCGATGGCGTAGTCCTCCATCGCGGGATACATGACCTCCTCTACCTGTCTGTTGAGGCGGTGGATCTCATCCACGAAAAGGACGTCTCCCTCCTGGAGGCTGTTCAGGATCGCGGCCATCTCCCCGGGTTTCTCGATTGCCGGGCCGCTTGTCACCTTGAAGTTCGTTCCGAGTTCGTTGGCTATGATCCCTGCCAGAGTAGTCTTGCCAAGCCCTGGCGGCCCATAGAAGAGAACGTGGTCCAGCGCTTCTCCCCTCATCCGGGCAGCGTCGATATATACCTTCAGGTTCTGCTTCGTCTTCTCCTGCCCGATATACTCCTCGAAGGTTCTGGGGCGTATGCCTTCTGCTGACATCAGGCGGTCTTCATTTGTCTCAGAAGTTCCTGTTACGATCTGTCTCGCCATACTCTCCTCTTTGATTTCACATAAAGACAGGCCTGCACGAACATGCCTGCCCTACAATATCGTTCGTCTTCTCCATCTATAGCAGCGCCCGGCCTCAGTACAGTATCCTGAGGGCCGCTTTGATCAAGGTCTCCGCATCCGCCTCTCCGGCGTCCTCCGCGACCTTGCGCACCGCTTTCATCGCCTCCGTGCTGCTGTAGCCCAGGGCGCCAAGTGCCAGGACAGCCTCGGATTGGGCGCTGTCCCTGGATGGGGAAGCAGCTGACGCATTGTGCTCAGATTTCTTGTCAAAGGCATCCTGAAGGTCAAGCTTGTCCTTTAATTCAAGAATCACCTTCTGGGCGGTCTTTCTTCCGATGCCCGGTGCTTTCGCGATGGCGGCCGAATCGTCTGACAGCACCGCAAAGCGGAGATCGTCTGCGCTGAGGACCGACAGGATGCCGAGAGCTCCCTTTGGTCCCACGCCGGACACGGCCAGCAGCATACGGAAGATCTCCAAGTCGTCCTGTGTCAGGAACCCATAGAGCAGCATGGCGTCTTCCCGCACGACAAAGTGAGTGTAAAGCTTGCGCTCATCTCCGACAGAAAGCTCCCCGAGAACACGCCCGGGAAGAAAGATCCGGTATCCAATTCCCTGGTTTTCTACAATACAGCAGTCTTCCGCTACAGCTGCGATGAGTCCCTTAATATATGCATACATGTATGTGCCTCTCTGATTCCATACTGATCGCGTGTCCAATCACAAAAGTATAAACGATGTGAACAGAAATTGCAAGTACATATGTTCGATTTCAGACAGGCGGGGGTGACAGGATTGATCGGATCTGCTATTTTATAGTCGTTAACGAAATGATCTGCTGCGCAGTTACGATTCACGGCCAATCTGAAAAATAGAAACCATCAAAGCAAATGCCTTTGACAATTACTGAGGTTGATTCGAATAAAACAGACAAGATAAGAGGGATGTCCTATGATCAAATTAACAGAGACATTTCAGCCCATCTATCCGGACCTGCCGTTTCGGCCGGGCGACGCCGTCCTTGATCTCTCAGCCAGCAGCCGCTACTGGCGCACCAGCCGCATCGAGCAGCTTGTGCTCATTACCCGGGACGCTCAGGATGCAGCGTCCGTACTGAAGCTGCAGACCGCCAGTGACGAAGACGAGTTCACGCTCCTCGAGGAACTGTCCGGGGCTCTGCTTGGAATCCGGCGGATCATCACTTTCAATGGTCATTCCTTCGACCTGCCCCATCTCCGCCAGAAATACAGGGCTTACCGAATGGCAGATCCCTTGAGCGGAAAGGAAGAGCTCGATCTGTACCGCGAGCTGAGAGATCTCGTTTCTTTCTTTGGCATTCCTTCCGGTAAGCTGACAGACGCAGCGGCATTTCTTAAGCTTCCCTATCCCAATCCCTATACCGATGCAGAGGCTGCACTCGAGCTCATGAGTCTCCTCCGCTACAAAGAATTTCTTCAGTCAGAGGATCCTGAGATCCTTGAGCTGAGCTTCGATGATGAGCGGATTGTCTACAGAATCTCCGCCCCTTATCGCTTTCCGATTTCCGTCTCTGTCCACGATGCCTGTTTCCATATTCGCTTTCTGGAAGAAGGGATTGTCCTCCTGTCGGCCAGAATTCTGGACGGCTGCCTGCGCTACTACCACACTGATTTCAGCCAGTATGAATACCTGCCTGTCGAAGGGTATGCGATTCATCGCAGCGCTGCTCATTTTGTCGACAGGTCCCGCCGGGAGAAAGCAACCCGCAGTACCTGCTTTCATCTCGTGAAATTTTCCGAAGAGTTGGTCAGAGACGAGGGAAAGGCAAAGGCTTATCTCAGGTCAGTGCTGCGTTATCTGGGGACGAGGTAGGACCCAAGTGGGTCACTGAGAACCGTCCTCATGATCCACTCGCCGTCCCCCCATGAGGAAAGGCGGGCTTTCAGCCCGCCTCTCACTCAGCAATCTCAAATATCAACAAAAGCAAATCCTAAATTCATTCTTCTGCAGGAGCTTCCGGTGCAGCTTCTTCTGCTGCAGGTGCAGCCTCTTCCGCTTCCGGTGCAGCTTCTTCCGCCACTTCGATGTCCGGAATGTTCAGCTCCTCCGTCAGAGCCGGCTCTGTCTCCAAAGCCTTCATGGAGAGAGAGATCTTACGGTCGTCTGCATTGAAGTCCACAACCTTTGCTTCGATCTCTTCACCGACCTTCAGGACATCCGAAGGCTTGTCCACATGATTCCTGGAGATCTGAGAAACATGGAGCAGGGCATCTACGCCTGGAAGAAGTTCTACAAATGCACCAAAATCGGTCATCCTTGCAACCTTTCCGCGCACGATCGTTCCGCTGGCGAAACGGTCAGCAGCCTCTTTCCACGGGTTCTCATCCGGGAACTTCAGGGACAGGGCAATCTTATCTTCCTTAATATCCTTAATGAGGACAGTAAGCTGGTCACCGACATGGAAATTCTTGTGCGGATCTTCCACACGGCCCCAGGACATCTCTGAGATGTGGAGCAGTCCGTCTGCGCCGCCCAGGTCCACAAATGCACCAAAGGCAGTGACATTCTTGACGGTTCCTTCGATCACATCGCCGGGCTGGATTCTGGAGAACAGCTCCTCAGCGGCAGCCTTCTTGCGCTCAGTGATCAAATGGCGGCGGTCACCGATAATGCGGCGGCGCTTCGGATTGAACTCCGTGATACGGAACTCAATCTCCTGATCCGCATACTTGCTCAGATCCTTCTCATAGACGTCTGAGACAAGGCTCGCGGGAATAAACACGCGGGTGTCCTCAACAAGAACGGTAAGACCGCCAGTGAGAACCTGAGAGACCTTAGCCGTAAGAACTTCACCGGTGTTAAATGCTTCTTCAATGCGCTTGTTGCCCTTCTCCTGTGCAAGACGCTTGAAAGTCAAAATAACCTGGCCTTCGCCATCATTTACTTTGAGAACCTTGACCTCCAGCTTGTCTCCCGGGTTCAGCTTTGTTGTCAGGTCTACGTTCTCATTACTGTATTCTTCTTTTGTAAGAATACCGTCAGACTTGCAACCGATGTTGAGATAGGCAACATCCGGTTTCACGTCGAGAACAGTCCCTTCAACGACCTCTCCATTTCTGATAGTTTTGATGTTGGCGTCGAGCATCTGTTCAAAGCTCTGCTCTTCTGACATGTAGTGAAACCTCCTGGATTATTGTATTTGGGGTGGATGCCCCTGCAGTGATCCCTACCTTGTCTTCCGCCCGGAAACAGATCCCTTTGAGATCCTCCGGACTGCTGACAAAATAGGTTCTCATGCACTGACTTGTGCATATGTCATACAACTTCTGTGTGTTCGAGGAGTGCTTCCCACCGATGACGAGCATGACATCTGATGCCTTTGCCAGTTCCATTGCTTCTGCCTGCCGCTCATGTGTTGCGTTACAGACAGTATCAGTAACTATTACATGATACCCCA
>CADCQE010000145.1 GCA_902803505.1 uncultured Lachnospiraceae bacterium
ATCTGCTGCGCAGAACCTTTCGTTTTCCCTATATGCAGTTAATCTAAGCAATTGCCTTCGGCAATTACTAAGGTTAACTAGTATATCATCACCATTCGCGAGGCTGCCCGCCATACAGAACGCCCCGCCCGCATTGTCCCGGGGAATCACTCTGCGTGAAAAAACAGCCGTGGAAAAGACTTCCTGCCACAAGCCCTACCGGGCCGGCCAGGTAAGAAAGGTTCTCGCCGCAGGCTTCACTGCCCGCAGGTGTCTGCGGCACGCCTCAGCTCTCTCATGATCATCGAAAATGCCGAAAACGGTGGGTCCGCTCCCGCTCATCATGGCGCTGAGTGCGCCGTCCTCAAGCATGATGCGCTCAATCTCCGCAATCACGGGATATCTACTTCCGGTCACCATCTCGAGAACATTCGACATGCGGGAGGGGAGGGTCATCCCCTTGAGATCCCCGGCCTCTATGGAGGCGACCAGGCCGTCGACATCCGGGTGGTTCACCACCAGGCCGGCATCAAATGCGGCGTACACATCGCGGGTCGAGACGCTGATATTCGGCTTGCAGAGGAGGATGTCCGCCTTAGGCATCTCCTTCAGCCGGCTCAGGCGCTCCCCGATTCCCTCCGACAGGGCTGTGCCGCGGAGTATGCAGTAGGGCACGTCCGCCCCGATTGACTTGGCCCGCTCCATAAGCTCCGTCTGGGAGAAGCCGAGGTGAAACAGCCGGTTGACACCGACCATGGCCATCGCCGCGTCTGAGCTGCCGCCGGCAAGTCCGGCCGCGACCGGGATGAATTTATCAAGGCGGATGCGAAGTCCGTCCGTCACACCCGCCTCTTCCATAAGGAGAGCAGCCGCCTTATAGGCAAGATTGCTCTCATCCGTCGGAATGTAACTCAGATTCGTCTCGAGTTCGATACCGCCCCCGCCGCGCTTCGCCTCTAATGTAACGCGGTCATACATTCCCACTGTCTGCATCACCATGCGGACTTCGTGATATCCGTCCTCACGCTTTCCCAGCACGTCCAGTGTCAGATTGATTTTTGCATTTGCCCGAAGATACATCTCTAGAACCCAATGCCAATTTCCACATAAATTTTTCTCGTGATGCCCGACTTTCTGCCAGTAGAATTGTAACGCGAAAGCTTGATCAAGTCGTATGTGCCCTATCATTATATGCGCTTTTCCCCCTTTGGTGCAAGACCTTGCGAAAAGATGCATTTATACATATAATGAAAGCAGAAAAACGCTGCAGTTTCGCTTCGTCCTCAAGCGGGCTTACGGACAGCAGCGACTTGAGTGAGGGTAACATGGTCCGGACTGTTATTGCCGTATTATTTGTCGTGGTCTACTGTATCATCTCTGTCCCAATCCTGCTGGTTGAGACGGTCATCCGCAAGTTCAACAAGAAGGCGGCTGAGCTCTCAATGCTCCGGATTGTTCAGGTCGCCTTCCGCATCCTCCTCTTTATCTGCGGAACGAAGATCACGGTGCTGGGGGAGGAGAATCTCCCCCGGGGGGAAGCCGTCCTCTTCGTGGGCAACCACACCAGCTTCTTTGACACGATCATCAGCTACAGCCATATGAAGGATCGCTGCGGCTACATCGCGAAGGATTCCCTTGCACACATTCCTCTCCTGAGCTGGAACATGCGCTTTCTCCTCTGCCTCTTCCTCAAGCGCGACGACTTGAAGCAGGGCCTGGAGATCATCCATAAAGCGATCGACTATGTGAAGGAGGGCATCTCCGTCTTCATCTATCCGGAGGGGACAAGGAACAAGACCGGAGACTCAAGGAATCTGGGGCCTTTTCACAGGGGAAGCTTCAAGATAGCACAGAGGACAGAATGCAGCATCATCCCCGTGGCCTTTACCAATGCAGACGACGTATTTGAGCGGCATTTTCCGAAAGTAAAAAAGACACACGTGATTGTGGAATACGGGACGCCGGTTCCGTACACATCCTTAAGCCGCGATGAGCAGCGGCATATCGAAGTGTATTTTCATGATATCATGCAGGAAATGTTGAATAAGAATCAGGAACTGATCTGAACAATGACTACTGAGAAAGACAGAATCAATGAAATCATTCAGAGGGAGGGCGGCGACATTCTGGAGTCTGAGCGCTTTCAGAGGGCCCGGACCATTCCGCATCACAAGTATACCAATGTCGCAGAGCACAGCCTGGCCGTGACGGAATGGGCTGTCCATCTCTATGAGCAGAGGGATTATCCCGATACGGATGTGAGGGACGTGGTGAGAGCCTGCCTTCTTCACGATATCGGCATGACCGATCCCGAGATCCACGACAGCGTCTCCTTCCTCAAAGCGTATTCCCACCCGGAGCGGAGCGCCTTGATTGCGGCCCGGGAGTACAACGCGAATGAAGTGCAGCTCCACGCCATCCGGCACCACATGTGGCCGGTCTGCGTGATCCCGCCGGACTCTCCCGTCGGATGGCTTCTCCTGCGCGCCGACAAGCACTGCACGAGGAGCGATGCCCTGAGATTTTTAGATATTACATTTAGAGGACAGCAGCCATGAGTGAAAAAAAGCCCAGAACCTACGAGCAATCCAAGAAGCGAAAGAACGGAATCATGCGCATGGTCTTCGCCGTGATCGCAATCATCTTCGAAGTCGGCCTCATCTATTTCATCTTCTTTAAACTCAACCGGTTCGAGAACTGGATCAATGCCGGCATCGCGATCATCGCCCTGATCCTCGTGCTGTTTATCTACAGCGGCTCCGAGTCTTCTTCAATGAAGATGCCCTGGGTTCTGCTGATCCTGCTCCTGCCGGTGTTCGGTGTCATCCTGTACGTCCTGATCGGTCTGAGCGGCTCGACGCATAAGATGAAGCTCTCCTTTGAAGAGGTGGACCTGGATCTCTTCCCGCTGCTCCCGGACGGAAAGGAAGCCATGTCAAAGCTGGAGGTGAAAGACAGCAGGCTCGCCAATATCGGAAAATACCTGAAGTCCTACGCCTGCTACCCGGCCTACCAGAATACCGATATCGTCTACTACAGCGATGCGGCGGACGGGCTGGAGGCGCAAAAGCAGGATCTCCGTCTCGCAAAGGATTTCATTTTCATGGAGTACCACGCCATAGAGGACGCGGAGAGCTGGCAGGGGATTGAAGAGATTTTGGAGGAGCGGGCTGCATCCGGCGTGCTCGTCCGCGTCTTCTATGATGACATGGGAAGCATAGGCTTTATCAACACGGATTTCGTAAAGAAGCTTGAGGAGAAGGGCATCGAATGCAAGGTATTCAATCCCTTCAAGCCGATCTTAAACATGTTCCTCAACAACCGGGATCACCGCAAGATCACGGTTATAGACGGCAGGATCGGCTACACAGGCGGATACAATCTCGCAAACGAGTATTTCCACATCACAGAGCCCTTCGGGGAATGGAAGGATACCGGAATCCGCCTGGAAGGGGACGCCGTAAAGAGCCTGACTGCCACCTTCCTGGAGATGTGGAACGCCAATAACGACAAGAAGAAGCACGACCATGATTATTCGCGCTACCTCCCGAGCTTCTCTTACCAGGCGAAGGAGCAGGCCTTTGTCATTCCTTATGCGGACAGCCCTTTGGATCACGAGCGCGTCGGTGAGGAGGTCTACATCTCGATGGCAGAGTACGCGCGGCACTACGTGTGGTATATGACCCCTTATCTCGTGCTGACCGATGAAATGATCCACACGCTCTGTCTCGCAGCGAAGCGCGGGGTGGATGTAAGGATCATCACCCCCGGAATTCCCGACAAGAAAGCGGTCTACGCCCTTACCCGCTCCTATTACCGGAAGCTGGTCCTGAACGGAGTGAAGATCTTCGAGTATACGCCCGGCTTCTGCCACGCCAAGATGTGCATCGCAGACGACAGGGCCGCCACCTGCGGAACCATCAATCTCGACTACAGGAGCCTCTATCATCATTTTGAGAATGGCTGCTTCTTCTGCAACAGCAAGGCTGTGCTGGATATGAAGCGGGATTTCATCAGCTCGATGAAGCGCTGCCGCAATGTGACCGAGAGAGCAAAGTCGGAGCCTCCGTTCCTGACGAAGGTGCTGCAGGTCATCCTGAGGTTGTTTGCGCCGCTGATGTAAGATCCCTACTGCTGGTTCTCCTCCAGCTCTCCAAAGATCACGGCAAAGTGCGGATTCTCCTCCTCCGCGTCGCGCATCACCATCTTGATCCGATGCAGGTACTCCGAGATCGGGGGCCTGCCGTCGCCGGGGTCCATTTCAAAGAAGCCGACCACGGTGTCCTCTCCGATCTCCGTCAGGCAGTCATAGAGCGCGTCCAGGTTCTCCCCGTAATAGTCCGGGAGATCCAGCATCATGGCGAGATACTTGTGAACGTCTTCACGAGTCTTGATGGGTTTGAAATCCAGGATCACTTTTCTCATCGCAGGCCCTCCATTAATACAGCTGTTCAAAGGTCTTATAGTGGTCGTCCGTATAGAAGATCAGTCCGTCGTCTGACCAGATGATGCGCTTAGCGCCCCGCTTCCCTCCGGTGTAATCAATATCGCATTCGTAGTACTGCCGGCCAGTTTTCTCGGGAAGCTGGCCTTCGTAGTTGCCGAAACGGCTTCCGCCGATGGACTTGCCGGGGGCATAGTCCTTAAGGGAGCCTCCTCTCCAGCCCAAGTCGCCGGCCTCCTGCTTCGTGATGAAGTTGGAGGGGAGATGTCCGTAAGTGTGGAGATAGAGCGCCACCTCCTCCTTACTCGTGTATTCCCCGTCTTCTTCCACTTCAACTGCGGCGCCGGATCCGCTTATGCCGGAAGCCTTCTTATTCCCGCTGTCCGCCTCACCCGCAGCAGGGGCAGCGGTCACCGTGATCACATCCGTGTCTGTATTCTTCTCTTCCCCGGATCCTTTTGACCCGGCGCAGGCCGTCACGCCAAGGCTCAGCAGCAGCACTGCCATGAGCAGAACAGCAATAAGCTTCTTCCTATGCCATCTCATGTATTGTCCCTCCGTATCTTGCGGCACTGTCCCCACGGCCGCCTTCTGATGCTCTCTGTTACTGCAGCGCCTCAACAATTCTCTCAAACTGCATAAAATGCGAAGCCTTGACGAGAACCGTATCGCCCTTCTTTATGATCGAAGGAAGTTCCTTCAGCGCTTCCGGCACAGTGTCAAATTCTGTAATCTGCGCGGTATTGTTTACACTGCGGATTCCGGAAGCGATCTCCTTTGCGAGCTCTCCGATGAGGACGAAGCGGTCCAGGGTCAGCCCGCCGGCATATTTGCCCACCTCGCGGTGCAGAGCTCTCTCATCGGCTCCGAGTTCCCCCATGTCTCCGAGAATGGCGACGGAGGGTGCTTCTATGTCCGAGAGCACCTGGAGTGCAGCCTTCATGGACATGGGATTCGCATTGTAGCAGTCGTCGATGATCTGGACGGAGCCGCCCCGGACGATATGGAAGCGGCCGCTGAGCGCCTCCGCGCTCTCGATGCCGTCTCTGATCTGTTCGAAGCTCAGTCCCCAGACAGAGCCCACCGCCGCACCGGCCAAGGCGTTCATTACCATGTGGCGGCCGGGAAGAGGGACGGTCACTTCGAAGGACTCGTCGTCAATGCAGATCCTGAGCGCCGTGCCGTCAAGCCCAAGGGGCTTTACGTCCTCCGCATAGACCCGGCAGCGGGGACTCATACCAAAGAACACCGGCCGCTTGCCGTGGACCTCGCTCACCGCGGCGAGCTTGTCATCATCGCCATTGAGGATGACGGTTCCGTCGAGCTTCACGAAGTCAAAGCACTCGGTCTTCGCCTGAAACACCCCGTCCCGGTCCTTCAGGAATTCGAGGTGGCAGGTGCCGATGTTGGTGATGACCATGGTGTCCGGCTCGGCTGTCTCTGCGAGCCAGGTCATCTCTCCAAAATGACTGATGCCCATCTCCAGCACGGCGATCTCATCTTCTTCCGTGAGGCGGAAGATCGTGAGGGGGAGTCCCAGATTGTTGTTGAGGTTCCCCTCCGTCTTCAGGACGCGGTACTTCCGGGACAGCACCTGCGCGATCATCTCCTTTGTACTGGTCTTGCCGACGGAGCCGGTGATCCCGACCACCGGAATCCCGAGCGCTCTTCTGTAGAAGCCTGCAATCTGCTGGATCGCCTCCTCTGTCCGGGACACCAGGATCATGGGGCAGTCCGGCATGCCTTCCGCATGCTCCGTGAGCGTGACGAGCGCCCCTGCCTCCATCACCTGAGGAATGAAATCATGTCCGTCCACCCGCGTCCCCTTGATGGGCACGAAGAGACAGCCCCGTTCCACTTTGCGGCTGTCCGTCGTCACGGAGGTCACTTCCTTGTCAAGCAGCTCCCCGGGCCCTTTATACCGCCCGCCGCAGGCCGCAGCGATATTCCGTATGGTCATATCCTTCATTTGCCATCCCTCCGTTCACTGATATTTCTTCAGGGACACTTCGATCAGCCTCTCGCACAGCGTCGGGTAATCCACGCCCAGCGCGGCGGCCTCCTGGGGAATGAGGGAAGTCGGTGTCATGCCCGGGAGAGTGTTGGCCTCGAGGCAGTACATCTCACCATTCTCCTTCATGATGAAATCCAGGCGGCTGTAGGCCTCCAGGCAGAGTGCCTCACTGCCCGCCACCGCGTATTCCCGCATGCGCCGCGAGAGCTCGGGCGGAATCTCCGCCGGACAGGTCTCGATCGTCGCTCCGGGCGTGTACTTGTTGTGGTAGTCGTAGAAGCCTACGATGGGCGCGATCTCAATCACGGGGAGCGCCTCTCCGTCGACGACGCCCACGGAGAATTCCCTTCCCTCGATGTGCTCCTCCACGATCACTTCGTCTTCATAGGAAAATGCTGACTCCAGTGCTTCGCGGTATTCCTCCTCCGTGTGCACGATGTAGACCCCCACGGAAGACCCGCCGCAGCAGACCTTCACCACAACCGGCAGCTCCAG
>CADCQE010000146.1 GCA_902803505.1 uncultured Lachnospiraceae bacterium
CGTGATCCTGTTTGGCTTTGCCGCCGGGGCAGGTGTGGACTACATGAGCCTTGTCACTACCATTATTCCTTTCCTGATCGGCATGCTGTTCGGCAATATAGATCCCTCCTTCACCGCCATGGCGAACGGGGCAACGCCGATATTCCTTTTCTTCATGGGTGTCACCTGCGGCTCTACGATGAACTGGTTTACCCTTTTCTCCCAGCTTGGAGGAGGCATTCTTCTGGCGCTCATCTATTTTGTTGTCTCGCTGCCGATCCTGATATTTGTCGACCGCATTATCCTTAAACGTCCGGGCTACGCGGCAGCCTCCATGACCTCGATGTCTGCAGTCTCCATCATCATGCCTGCAGCTGTCGCAGAGGTGGTTCCCGAATATGCCCCTTACGCGGAAACCGCAGCGGCACAGATTGCTCTGGCAGTTGCGATTACAAGTATCCTGACTCCGTTTATCTGTCAATGGGTTCTTAAGAAATGGGGCGGGGCGGAAACAGCCAAATGATACACTATTACCAATTGAATGACATCGCAAAAATATCATCACCTTCCTGTGAAGGATGCGGTGAATGCTGCCGGGGTATGGGCGAATCGATCGAACTTGATCCTTATGACTCATTTCAGCTTGCAGAAGGCCTGGGTGCGCGCTTTGCGGATCTCATTAATAATGAGATTGCTCTTCACAGCGAAAACGGAATCATACTCCCGCACATTGTCATGAAAGACGTCAGCGACGCCTGCTCTTTCTTAAATCCTGACGGAAGATGCAGCATTCATTCATTTCGGCCGGGAATCTGCCGCCTCTATCCTCTCTCGAGAAAATACACGGAAGACGGGATCAGATATTTCATTCAGCCTGATGCATGCTCCGGGCATTCATTGGTGAAGATAAAGATACGGAACTATCTCCAGATTCAGGAGTACGGCAAATACGAAGCCTTTAAGTGGAACTGGTTTCATTTCCTTAAGGATGCGGAAGCTGCAGTCGTATCAGATACAGATGTCTCATCCGGGACAAAACTCGGTTTTTTCGTTCTTGAAACATTCTTTCTTCGCCCTTATGACGGCGGTGATTTCTATAGTACAGTCGATAAGAGAATAAAAAGAGCAAGACATTATCTCGGCCTTTAAGCATACATGGATGGAAGGCAGGTATGGGATGAAAGAGGAAGATATTAAGGCTCTTGAGAAAAAACTCGAAGGGGCTTAACTTACCGGCACCGCTAAACCTCTCCATCCTCCAGACGTTTCCATAGAAACGTTCCGTTTTCAAAGGTCATGTAGCTGTGCTCAGTTCCATCCTTTGGAATGGACACGGATCCCGGATTCATGTACAGGAAGCTTTCTTTCCGATCCGGCTCCTCATGGTTTCCCTTTCCTGCAATAATCGGCCTTTCTTCACATGCCGGCACATGTGTATGTCCGTGAAGAAGAATGTCGTTGTTTTTCAGCGGCGGCGGATTGTCTGCGCTCACATTGTGGCCATGAGTGATGTAAATCAGACGATTCTCCATATTCCAGACTGCATACTCTGCCATCACCGGAAACGACAGCACCATCTGATCCACTTCTGCCTCACAGTTTCCGCGCACACAGAGAATATCTGCTGCCCTTCCGTTCAGCATCTCGATTACTTTTTTCGGATCATACTCTCTGGGCAGATCGTTCCGAGGACCATGGTACAGGATATCGCCCAGAAGGATCAGCCTGTCCGCATTTTCTTTATCATATCGTTCCAACATACGGCGGCAGTAAAATGCCGAGCCGTGTATGTCCGATGCTATCATGAATTTCATAACCGTACCACTCCCCCTGAGAATAATGGATTTTAATCTCTGACGCATAAATTCTCGTGACTTCAGAGTCTCGAGTTATCTCTTTCCTCAGGCGATTCTCCTGTATATTCCTGCCAGAATCGCTCCGGAGATATTATGCCACACGGAAAAGATCGCCCCCGGAACTGTTGCCATCGCAAGATCGGGGAAAGCACTCGCAGCAAGTGTAGTTGCAAGGCCCGAATTCTGCATTCCGATCTCAACGGATAATGCCTTTTTCCGGGGCATATCCATTTTAAACAGAACACCGATCAGATAACCGCAAAGATATCCGAGAACGTTGTGAAGAATGACAATGACGAATATGACAGCGCCTGTTGTCATGATCTTTTCACTGTTATGCGACACAACAGCAGCAATGATAAGGCATATTGCCGTAACGGACACAGTAGGCAGCAGATCTTTTACCCGCTCTGTCTTCTCACCGATGAAATGATTAATCAGCATGCCCAGACCGATCGGAATGAGAACCACCTGTACTATGGAGATAAACATCGATTTGACATTCACATCCACGGTTGTTCTCAAATACAGGAAAGTCAGTGCCGGTGTAAGAATTGGTGCGAGCAGAGTATTCACGCTTGTCATGCCAACTGACAGCGCTGTATCTCC
>CADCQE010000147.1 GCA_902803505.1 uncultured Lachnospiraceae bacterium
ATTGCCGAAGGCAATTGCTTAGATTAACTGCATATAGGGAAAACGAAAGGTTCTGCGCAGCAGATAATTTCGTTAACGGCTATAATTGCCTTCGGCAATTACTTAGGTAAACTAGTATACTAAGGATAACTAGTATATATTGTAACGCTTCTTAAAAGAATGTCAAAGGCGCAGTTGCAGGGAAATGAAAGTGAGTCAAAGGGGGACGGTTCTTGCTGACCCAATAGTGGGTCAGCAAGAACCGTCCCCCTTTGACTCACTCTCATTTCCCCATACAGAATTTCGAGAAGATCGCATCGACAAGGTCGTCCCCGACGCCTTCTCCGATGATCTCACCGAGCTTCGCGTAGGCCTCCATCAGATCAATGGTGAAGAAGTCCTCCGGCATTCCGCTGAGGATGCTCTCTTCTACAAGCCCAAGTGAAGAGAGTGCGTCACTGATCGCCTGCTTATGCCGGGCATTGGTTATCACAGCTTCTTCATTGAGCCTGATCTTTCCTCCAAAGAACATCGCGCGGATCTCCTGTTCCAGCTGCCCGATTCCGCTGTGTTCTTTTGCTGAGATGGTCAGTACGGGGATCTTTGCCCCATCCATTTTCTCTGCAAGCATTTCTCCAGTGACAACAGGGTCCAGATCCGATTTGTTCAATAGAATCAGTGCCTGTCTGCCTTTCAGCAGGGACAGGATCTCCCTGTCGTTGTCATCCAGGGGACGCGCGGAATCAAAGACGGCGAGCAGGAGATCTGCCCGTGACGCGGCTTCTCTTGCTCTCTCTATGCCAATGCGCTCGATCTGGTCTCTGGCTTTTCGAATTCCCGCTGTATCTATGATGCGGAGCAGCAGTCCTCCGACCCGCACCTGTTCCTCTAAAGTGTCCCTGGTTGTTCCCTCGATCTCCGTCACAATGGCCCGCTCTTCTCCGGTGAGCGCATTGAGGAGGGATGACTTACCGGCATTCGGCTTCCCGCAGATGACGGTAAGGATTCCTTCCTTCAGATACCTTCCTTCTCCAAAGGTCTGAAGCAGCCGCTTCAGGCGCTCTTCTACAGGAAGGATGGCCTGCAGTAAAGTCTCCCCGTATCCATTGATCTCATAGTGCTCGGGATCATCGATCGCCGCCTCTATAAAAGCGAGCTCATTGAGCAGAGTCTCTCTGAGCTCCGTGATCACGTTCCGCACGGAACCGGAGAGCTGGCTGAGAGAACTGGTCAAGGCATCTGAGCTCCTGGCATTGATCACGTCCATTACTGCTTCGGCCTCACTCAGGTCCATCCTTCCCCCGAGATAGGCCCGCTTCGTGAATTCTCCCGGCTCTGCCGCGCGGGCACCATTTTCCAGAATCAGATCCAATACACACTGCATGACGTAAGGTCCGCCGTGGGTATTGATCTCCACAGTGTCCTCCGTCGTGTAGGTGCGGGGACCGCGCATTACCATCGCGAGGCATTCGTCCAGGATCTCTTCCCTCTCCCCTGTCCTTCGAACGATGTGTCCGTAGTGGATGGTGTGGGTCGGATAGGAGGTCACGTCCTCTTCTTTTCCCGGGCGAAAGATTCTGGAGAGAATCAAAAAAGCTTCAGGCCCCGAAATCCTGATGATTCCGATGCCTGAAGCTGTTATTCCGCTTGATACGGCTGCGATTGTGTCATATTCCATCGCTCCGTCTCCTTATGTCATCCGCGCTTCGGCGTGATCACAACATGTCTGTACGGCTCTTCTCCTTCACTATAGGTCTCTACAAAGCGGTTGCCCTGCAAAGAGCTGTGAATAATGCGCCTCTCGTAGGGATTCATGGGTTCGAGAGAGACCGGTCTGTGTGTCTTCTTGACTTTGTAAGCGATATTGCGGGCCAGGTTATTCAGTGTATCTGCGCGGCGTGCGCGGTAATCTTCTGTGTCAAGCTTGACCCGTACATAATCTTCGCTCTGCTTATTTACAACAAGACTGGTGAGATACTGCAGAGAGTCGAGGGTCTGGCCTCGCTTCCCAATCAGGATGCCCATCTCGTCCCCGTCGAAAGTACAGCTTAAGGATCCTTCTTTCTGATCATATTCTGTCTTCACGGCCGCCTCAATCTCCATAGCGGCAAAAACAGATTTCAGGAATTCTTCTGCAGTATTACAGAGCAGCTGTGCCTGTTCTTCAGAGATCGGTTTCACGACGCGCTCCGGCTTGGGCTTGGAAGGCTCATAAGCGGGAATTTCAATCTCTTCTGCAGGTTTTTCTACATGCTCATGCTTGCGTCCGCCTCTCCGGTCGCGGCGCTCGCGGCGCTCAGCAGGTCTTTGTTCGACTTCGGGAATTCCCTCTGTCTTTGCCTTCGCTGCCGCTGCCGCTGCGCGCTTTTCAATTTCATCACTTGTGATGATCTTCTTCTCAGGCTGAAGTGCTTTCGTCACGACAGATTCTTCCCTGGCCTTGTCTGCTTCTTCAATAGCCCGGCGCTCTTTGAGCAGCTCATCCTCCGTGCGGACTCTGGCACGGATGATCGCCGGCTTGGAACCAATTCCCAGGAAACCGCTTGACGCTTCCTGGATGACGTCGTAGTCGAGGCGGTCCGATGTCACACCGAGCTCCAGACAGGCCTTGGTGATCGCCTCGTCTACAGTCTTAGCTGTAAACTCTTTGTAGTCCATGTTGCTTCCTCCTATATCCTTTCACTTTGAAAGTGAATCTCTCTCATTTCTTCTTTTTGCCGCCCTTATTATTGCCGCCGCTCTTCTCATCGAAGGCGCGAACCATATTTGCCTTGGATGCGATTGAGCCGGGTCTGGGCGATTGGTTATTGTAATAGTTCGTGGATTCCTCCATCGCCTTCTTATTCTTCTCGGCTCTCTCAGCGGCTTTCTCAGCCTTATCTTTCTTCTCAACCTCAAAGCTCTTTGTGGAGATATGGGCCTGAGAAGAAATCTTCTGGGGAGGAAGTCCCTGCTTCTCCCTCTTCTTATTCATCTTCTCCTGGGCGGCCTGAATAATATCTTCGGGTGATTCCTGATCGAGCTTACGGTTAATGAAATATTGCTGCAGTGCCCTGATTACTGCACTCATAATCCAGTAAATGCCGACACCGACTGGCAGTGTGAAGCAGAAGAAAGCTGACATAATCGGCATTACCGTGTTCATGGACTTCATTGTGGAGCTCATCGCGCTCGGGCCGTCACTGTCATCCATATTTGGCTGCGGCATGAGCTTATATGTGATCCACTGTGTAAACCACGCCAATACGGGAAATGCAAGTGCCGCGATGATCAGCAGCACCCAGAAAGCCGGCTTATCGTTCCAGGCATTCCGGATAATATCCCATGGCGCATCTGAAATGTTTAATGTGAGGAAGCTGGTAGCTCTGTGCACATAGTCGTGCACGTTGTGTAAAGTATTTTCGAAAGAAGCGCCGGAGCAGAGATCAAGAAGCGCATCCCACTGTTTTGTGTTCAGACCATAGACAGCGTCAATGATATTCTTTGTCTCACCATTTGCAAAATTCCTGGTAAGTAAAGCGCTGTTCGAATCCTTCACAAACTTGCTGAAGACCGTGACGAAGTTGCTGTCATTTGCAAGAACTGCAATCTTATCACCGATGATCGTAATGTATCCGGGAATCTTATAGATGACCTGGTACAGAGCGAACAGAACCGGCATCTGGATGAGCAGCTGAATACAGGAGCCTGTAGGAGAGACACCGTATTTGGCATAGACGGCACTCGTCTCATCCATCATCTTCTGTTGGGATACCTGATCCTTTTTGCCCTTATACTTGGCCTGAATCTTAGACAGCTCCGGCTGCATCAGGGACTGCAGCTTTGAAAATCTCTGCTGTTTGATCTGCAAGGGCATCATAGCCATAAGCAGAATGACCGTAAAGATAATAATCGCGACGCCGACATTGGGAAGACCGATCGCACTGATCACAAAGTAAATGCCGTTCATCAACCATCCCAATACTTCCGCAACCCATCCTATAATAGGCATGCTGCTTTTTGTCATGAATTGTGCCAAGATCTATTTCCTCCTCTTGATAAATACTCCAAGCTTTTTTCTTCTAAAGAAAGAAAAATCAAGGAACGGGGTCATATCCGCCATGTGAAAAGGGGTTGCAGCGAAGAATTCTCCACAGCGCAAGAAGGCCCCCTTTGAGCGGCCCGTACTTTTCTATCGCTTCTATTCCGTATTGGGAACAGGTTGGGATATATGGACACTTGTATCCTTTATATGGGGAAATGTACTTCTGATAAAATCGTATCGAAGCAATCATCCATTTCTTAAGCATAACTTTATCATTAGACGCTTCAGCGATCTCTCGAGCTCCGGATATGCAGCGGAGGCTGCTCCTTTGCGGCCGATGACTACAAAGTCATATCCCTTGCCGAATGCGTCCTCATTCAATCGGTAGATTTCTTTTAATCGTCTCTTGATTCTATGGCGGATGACACTGTTTCCTGTCTTTTTACTTACGGAGACTCCGAACCTGCTCGGCTCCCCGTCCCCTCGATCAAATACGTATAGAACCAATAATTGATCCGCCTTCGATGTTCCGCGTCTGTAGACCCGCGAAAAGTCTCTGTTCTTCTTAATTCCAATCATCTTTGATATACTAGTTAACCTAAGGAATCGCCGAAGGCAATTGCTTAGATGAACTGCATATAGGGAAAACGAAAGCATCTGCATAACAGATCATTTCGTTAACGACTATAGAAGAAAAGACCACATCATCTGTGGTCTTTATGTATTCCTTATGCGGAAATCACTTTTCTTCCTTTTCTTCTTCTAGCCGATAATACTTTTCTCCCGCCTTTTGTTGCCATTCTGGCACGGAAACCATGTACTCTTGCATGGGAGATCTTCTTCGGCTGAAATGTCATCTTACTCATTTCTACACCTCTTCCAAGCTTTTTTTTCAATTCACGGATTTTAAGATTCGCCTATCTATTATATGCAAAGAGAAGGTTTACTGTCAACAACTAAATATTGTAGAGACGGGGACGGAAGACACAAGAATTCCGACAGTTTACAATAACTTATCCACAATTTGTGGATAAGTTGTGGATTTTGTTGTAGTTAGGACGTGTATTCTCATGGGATAAGTCATAAGAATCTCCTGTTTTCAATCAATGACATGTTGATAAAAATTCTCCCGGACTTATCAACATCTTCGGGAATTCGGCACGATATTATGTCACCGCAGTTTTACGAAGCTCGAATGGTATGTGGCCTGTAGCGAGAGGGTCCGTGAATAGTAACACCGCAGTAGGACAGCCCACTTGTAAAAAGAGCGATTTTTAGGTAAAATAAGGAGGAAGTAAGCGGGAAAAACTCTTTGCCGTTTATTATCTTGATGCATATGGAATGTATTTCCGCTCTTCCATATATAAGGACACAGATGAAATGGATAACTACACTTTACTGTCAGAGCAGTGGCCTGAAATCCTGCAGTATTTGAAAACAGATGCAGATATCACTTCCTTGTCTTTTGACACATGGATTGCCCCTTTGCAATTAAAATCGGCTGACAGCGAAGGGTTTCTTCTCTATGTCCCTATGGGTGATATGGGAATCAATCTGCTTAATAAAAAATATTCAAATCTGATCTGCAGTGCTGTCAAAAAGGCTACGGGACTGAATCTGAATGTTCATTATACGGATCAGGAGAATATCGCCCGGATCAAAGAGACGGAGCAGGATAATGATTTTCAGGAGATCATGGACCGCGCTCATCTCGAACCGAAATATACATTCGAATCATTTGTTGTGGGCTCCAATAATAAGTTTGCCCACGCTGCGTCCCTGGCAGTAGCCGAATCTCCGGGGGCGATCTACAATCCTCTGTATCTCTACGCCGGTGTTGGTCTTGGAAAGACCCATCTGATGCACTCCATCGCCCACTTCATTCTGAAGCACAACCCCGATGCGCAGGTGCTCTATGTAACTTCCGAGACATTTACAAATGAGCTGATCGATTCCATTCGAAACGGCAATACATCCGCCATGACGAATTTCAGGAAGAAGTACCGCAACATCGATGTACTCCTGATCGACGATATTCAGTTTATCATGGGAAAGGAATCCACTCAGGAGGAGTTTTTCCACACCTTTGAAACGCTCTATGGGCAGAAGAAGCAGATCATAGTCTCATCGGATAAGCCCCCTAAGGACCTCGATATTCTTGAAGAAAGAATCCGCTCCCGCCTTGAGATGGGGCTGATTGCAGATATTTCTTCTCCGGATTACGAGACCCGCATGGCAATATTAAAAAAGAAGCAGGAGATAGAAGGATACGAGATTGACGATCAAGTCCTGGACTATATCGCCAAGAGCATTAAGTCGAATATTCGTGAACTGGAAGGCTGTCTCAACCAGGTTCATGCAAAAGCTGTTCTGGAAAAATGCGAAGTAGATCTTCCTATGGCAGAGGTCATTCTTCACGACCTGATCTCCACCGATGATCAGAAGACATTGACCAGTGAGAAGATAATCAGTACAACAGCGGACTATTTTCATCTCTCTCTCCAGGACCTCAAGAGCTCCAGGCGGGATAAGAAAATATCCAATCCGCGCCTGATTGCAATGTATCTCTGCAGGGAAATGACAGAGGATGCGTATGTGACGATCGCGAACCTATTAAATAGGAAAGATCACACTACAGTGATCTCCGCCTGTAAGAAAATCGACAATGAAATACTCGTCAACAGCAATACAAAAAGAGCAGTGGAAGAGATCCGTAAAAAGCTCCAGCCCTCTTAAGAGAATGCCTTTCAACACTGTTCACGTGTATAACATGTGTGTATTTTCTACTGAGAAAACGTTATACACATAATTCATTCACTTAAACGGGCCGTCTGTACACGTACTCTTTTACAGGCTGCATCCGCATATTTAAAGGATTTATCAGCGAAAAACACGTATCCACATCCTTTACTATTATTACTTCTGATTATCTTTAATTAATAAATAAATGAATAAGCACCTCGAGGGAGGAGTTATGAGATTCAACGCATCAAAAACAGATCTTCTTACCGGCATTAACATCGCAATCCGTGCCGTACCATCTCATACAACGATGGATATTCTGGAGTGTATCCTGGTTCAGGCAGAGAGCAATGAACTGATCTTCACTGCAACGGATATGGAGATGGGAATTGAGACACACGTGAGGGCCCGGATCGAAGAGAGAGGGATTATTGCTGTCGACGCAAAGATGCTGTATGAGATTATACGAAAGCTTCCGGAAGAGATCGTCTTCTTCGAGTCTGATGAAAATTACAATGTCCGCATCTCTTCCGGCAAGGCGAATTTCCTGATTGGAGGAAGAAGCGGGGATGAATTCTCAGGACTTCCTTCTGTAGATCTGGAAGACTGTGTGACACTGTCCCAATATACTTTGAAATCTGTCATTCAGGAGACGATCTTTTCGATTTCCACAAATGAAAACAGCAAGGTAATGACAGGAGAGCTTTTTGAGATCAGGGGAAGCATCTTTCGCGTGATCGCTCTGGACGGACACAGGATCGCAATTCGGAGAGTGGCTCTGAAAGACAGCTACAGTGATAAGAAAGTCATTGTCCCCGGAAAATGTCTTCAGGATTTGTGCAAGATATTGCCCGGAGAAGTAGATGAAATTGTCTCCATGTATTTCTCAAGAAATCACATTGTATTTGAAATCCCCGGGACGAGGATTGTCTCCAGGTTGATTGACGGAGAATATTATAATGTGGACCAGATGATCTCCAGTGACTATGAGACGAAGGTGACGATCAACAAGAATGTTCTCTTTGAATGCATAGACAGGGCAAATCTCTTTGTAAAAGAGGGAGATAAGAAACCAATAATCTTTGAGATTGACGATGACGAGATGAGCCTGTCGATTGACTCTCCTCTCGGATCCATGAATGAAGTGCTAGATATCCAGAAGGAAGGGAAAAATATCGTCATCGGATTCAATCCCCGTTTTATGATGGACGTATTGAAGGCAATCGGTGATGAGGAGATCGTGATCTATCTTGTGAATCCGAAAGCTCCCTGCTTTATCAAGAATGATGAACTGACATATACGTACCTGGTTCTACCGGTGAATTTTGTTCGATGACTTTTTTGTTGGTTTGAGGTAGATATGGAACAATTAAAGCTGCGGGATAAGGATGAATATATCACTCTTGGCCAGCTTCTGAAGGCCGTGGGGATTGCGGACAACGGGTCGGAGGCAAAGGAGCTGATTACGAGCGGTGAAGCGCAGGTCAACGGCGAGACGGAGATCCGCCGCGGAAGAAAGCTGCGGGAAGGAGATCAGGTTCTCTGCCGGGGAACGGAGATACGAGTTGTTCGTTAAGTCGCTGGATATTAAGAATTTCAGAAATTATGATTCTCTTTCTCTGCAGCTGGATCCCGGAACCAATATCTTCTATGGCAGCAATGCCCAGGGAAAGACAAATATCCTTGAGGCCATATACCTGGCCGGCACCACGAAATCTCATCGCGGGACGAAGGACAGGGATCTGATCAAAATGGGAGAGGAGGAGAGCCATCTCCGCATGTTCCTCGACCGGAATGGAAATGAGTACCGCATCGATGTCCATTTGAAGCGGAACAGGGCAAAGGGTGTCGCGATCAACGGTATACCGGTGAAACGCGCTGCGGATCTCTACGGGATCGCTTCTCTGGTCTTTTTCTCACCGGAGGATCTGAACATTATAAAGAGCGGGCCCTCAGGCAGAAGACGGTTTCTCGATCTGATTCTCAGCAGTGTGGACCGCGTGTATCTGGCGGATCTGGTCCGGTATGGTAAAATTATAAATCAGAGAAATATTCTGCTCCATGAGGCGGCAGTTCACAGAGAGAGGCTTGATGAGCTGGATGTATGGGACCTTCAGCTTGTCGCTGCAGGTGAGAAGATCATCAGGAGAAGAGCTCAGTTTATTGAGGAATTCGGACATGTGGCCGCCGAGCGGCATATGGTTCTTACGAACGGCAGCGAGCGTCTCCGCATCACTTATGAAGCAAATACGGATGCAGATCAGCTGGAACTACGAACAAAGCGCAACAGGGATATGGATCTGCGCACCAGGGAGACCCACGCCGGTCCCCACAGGGATGATCTCTGTATCCGGGCAAATGGAATGGATCTGCGCATCTACGGTTCCCAGGGCCAGCAGAGGACAGCGGCTCTGTCCATGAAGATGGCTGAGATCAATGTGATT
Source organism: uncultured Lachnospiraceae bacterium (assembly GCA_902803505.1). GTDB lineage: Bacteria > Bacillota > Clostridia > Lachnospirales > Lachnospiraceae > Chordicoccus. The sequence goes on from CADCQE010000147.1 coordinate 9,190, forward strand.
GAGACAATGCGAAAAGATAAACCGGTATTGCTGTTGGATGACGTGCTGTCCGAACTTGATTCGGACAGACAGAACGCTCTTCTTGGCGGGATCCGGGAGATTCAGACCCTGATTACCTGTACGGGGCTGGATGATTTTGTAAAAACGACGTTTCACGCAGACCGCATTTATCATGTGGAAGGAGGGACTGCATGAGCATAGAAGATCATGTGGAATATGGCGCCGACCAGATTCAGATCCTGAAAGGACTTGAGGCTGTGCGGAAGAGACCGGGTATGTATATCGGTTCTACGTCTCTTAGGGGACTCCACCACCTGGTATATGAGATTGTGGACAACTCTGTCGATGAGGCGCTGGCCGGTACCTGCGATCACATCGAGGTCACTGTGCACAAGGATAGTTCCGTGACTGTGACGGACAATGGGCGCGGCATTCCGGTCGGCATCAATCACCAGGCCGGAATTCCTGCAGTGGAAGTCGTCTTTACAATCCTTCATGCCGGCGGCAAGTTCGGCGGAGGAGGATACAAAGTCTCAGGAGGACTGCACGGGGTAGGTGCTTCCGTTGTAAATGCCTTGTCGGAGTGGCTGGAAGTCCGCATTTTCCATGAAGGAAAGATCTATCAGCAGCGCTACGAGCGCGGCAAGACGATGTATAAGCTGAAGGTCGTAGGAGAATGTGAGAAGGACAAGCATGGGACGAGTGTGACCTTCTTCCCGGACCGGGAGATCTTCGAGAGTATCGATTTTGATTTCGATACCCTCAAGCAGCGCTTCCGCGAAATGGCCTTCTTGACGAAGGGCCTGAGATTCACTTTCATTGACGAGAGGCCTGAGGACGGCCCCAAGGAGCGGACCTTCTACTACGAAGGAGGCATTGTGGAATTCGTGCAGTATCTCAACCGCAGTTCCTCGGTTCTCTATCCAAAGGTCATCTACTGTGAGGGCGAAAAGAACGGTGTCCTTGTGGAAGTGGCGATGCAGCACAACGACGGCTATAAAGAGAATACATATGGTTTTGTCAACAATATCGTGACGCCGGAGGGCGGTATGCATGTGGAAGGCTTCCGCATGGCTCTGACGAAGGTGTTCAATGACTATGCCAGAAAGAATAAGCTGCTCAAGGATTCGGAACCGAATCTCACGGGAGAGGATATCCGCGAGGGCCTGACGGCGATCATTTCGGTTAAGATTGAGGATCCCCAGTTTGAAGGCCAGACGAAGATGAAGCTGGGAAATTCTGAGGCGAGAGGTGCCGTCAATGCGATTATGACAGAACAGCTCACGTATTTTCTGGAGCAGAATCCATCTGTGGGCAAGGCGACGGTTGAAAAATCCGTTCTGGCGCAGCGCGCAAGGGAGGCGGCGAGAAAAGCCCGCGATCTCACGCGGAGAAAATCGGCACTGGACGGCATGAGCCTTCCCGGTAAGCTGGCGGACTGCACGGACAAAGACCCGAAGAATTGCGAGATCTTCATCGTTGAGGGCGATTCCGCCGGCGGGAGTGCCAAGACAGCGCGCTCCAGGGCGACACAGGCCATCCTTCCACTTCGGGGAAAGATCCTGAATGTGGAGAAGGCCCGTCTGGACCGGATTTACGGAAATGCGGAGATTAAGGCGATGATCACGGCCTTCGGAACCGGAATCCATGAAGACTTTGATCTGTCGAAGCTCCGCTATGACAAGATTATTATCATGACGGATGCGGACGTGGATGGGGCACACATTGCCACACTCATGTTGACCTTCCTTTACCGCTTTATGCCGGAGCTCATAAAGACAGGACATGTATACCTGGCCCAGCCTCCGCTCTACAAAGTCGAGAAGAACCGGAAGATCTGGTACGCTTACTCCGACGCGGAGCTCGAGGCCATCATGCAGGAGATTGGCCGGGATTCCAACAACAAGGTGCAGCGCTATAAAGGACTTGGCGAGATGGATGCGGACCAGCTCTGGGAGACGACCATGGATCCGGCGAAGCGGGTTCTGAAACGCGTCAATATGGATGAGGATGCGGCTTCGGAGATCGATCTGACATTTACGACTCTCATGGGCGACAAGGTGGAACCAAGACGGGAATTTATTGAAGAAAATGCGAAATACGTTACGAATTTGGATGTGTAAGCATGGATGATAAAATATTTGATAAAATCCAGGAAGTAGACCTGAAGAAGACAATGGAGACCTCATACATCGATTATGCGATGTCGGTCATTGTCGCCCGTGCCCTGCCGGATGTCCGGGACGGACTGAAGCCGGTGCAGCGCCGCGTGCTCTGGTCTATGATCGAGTTGAACAATGGTCCGGATAAGCCTCACAGAAAGTGCGCCCGTATCGTCGGTGATACAATGGGTAAATATCACCCCCACGGAGATACTTCCATCTACGGCGCTCTTGTGAATATGGCGCAGGAATGGTCTTTCCATTATCCTCTTGTGGACGGACACGGGAACTTCGGTTCGGTGGACGGGGACTCTCCCGCCGCGATGCGTTACACGGAAGCGCGGCTTTCGAAGATCTCTATGGAGATGCTCGCGGACATCAATAAGAACACTGTGGACTTTGTCCCGAACTTTGATGAGACGGAGAAGGAGCCCGTGGTCCTGCCGGCCCGCATTCCGAATCTCCTTGTGAACGGCACGACGGGGATTGCTGTCGGCATGGCTACGAATATGCCTCCTCACAATATCGGTGAAGTCATTGATGCCTGTGTGCGCATGATTGATGACCGCGTCTCCGGCGCAGAGGACACGCCGATTGAGGAGCTCATGAAGATTGTGAAAGGTCCTGATTTTCCCACCGGGGCGACAATACTCGGGAGAAAGGGAATTGAGGAGGCCTATCGCAGCGGACACGGGAAGATTACGGTCCGCGCGGTCTCCCGCATCGAGACGCTTGCAAACGGCAAGAGCGAGATCCTCGTGACGGAGCTTCCGTATCTGGTCAACAAAGCGAGGCTGATTGAGTCCATAGCGGACCTCGTCCGGAATAAAAAGATAGACGGCATCACTGCCCTCAATGACCACTCCAGCCGCGAAGGAATGGAGATCTGCATTGAGGTTCGGCGGGATGCAAACGCGAATGTCATTTTAAATCAATTATATAAACATACGCAGCTGCAGGATACCTTCGGTGTCAACAATCTGGCTCTTGTGGACGGGCAGCCCAAGGTGCTGGGTCTCAAAGAGATCCTGACATGCTATCTGAAGCACCAGGAGGATGTGGTCGAACGGAGAACGAAGTACGACCTCAACAAGGCAGAGGAAAGGGCTCATATCCTGAAAGGACTCCTGATTGCTCTCGATAATATCGACGAAGTGATACGGATCATCCGCGGTGCGGCAAATGTCCAGGAGGCCAAAACTGAGTTAATGGCCCGTTTTGCTCTGGATGACGTACAGGCCCAGGCGATTGTGGATATGCGTCTGCGTGCACTGACCGGTCTGGAACGCAGCAAGATAGAGGCGGAGTACGCGGAGCTCATGAAGACGATCGAGCACTTGAAGGCGATTCTCGCAGACAAGAATCTTCTGCTCGGTGTGATCAAGGATGAGCTGCTCGTGATCCGGGACAAATATGCCGATGAACGAAAGACGCAGATCATCTTCGATTCTTCCGATATCTCTATGGAGGATCTGATTCCGGATGAGAACATGGTCATCACTGCGACGCAGCTCGGGTATGTCAAGCGCATGACCGTGGACCACTTCCGCATGCAGAACCGCGGAGGCAAGGGAATTAAGGGAATGCAGACGATCGAGGATGATGTTGTGGCGGATGTCATCATGACTACGAATCACAATTACATTCTCTTCTTTACAAATAAAGGGCGCGCTTACCGGCTGAAAGCGTATGAGATTCCGGAGGCCTCGCGCACGGCGCGGGGCACGGCCCTGGTGAATCTCCTCCAGCTCATGCCGGATGAACATGTGACGACTGTGCTTCCCATCCGCGAATTGGACGATGAGAAATATCTGATCATGGCGACACGGAAGGGAATTGTGAAGAGAACGCCGATGTCAGCATTTTCCAATATTCGCAAGAACGGCATTGCTGCGATTATTCTAAGGGAAGAGGATGAGCTGATTGAAGTAAAATGGGACGATGCGGACCAGGATCTGCTGCTGATAACCAGGATGGGCATGAGCATCCGCTTCAACGCGAAGGACCTGCGGCCTATGGGCAGGTCGGCGGGCGGAGTGCGCGGCGTGAAGCTCTCCGGTGACGATGAAGTAGTCAATATGATCACGGAGCGGCAGGGGTCCCACGTATTGTGTATTTCGGAGAACGGGCTCGGCAAGCTGACTGCGATGACTGAGTTCAAGCTGCAGCACCGCGGCGGTATGGGCGTGAAGTGCTATAAGATCACGGAGAAATCCGGTCTGCTTGTGGGCGCGCGCGCCGTGAATGAGAGCGATGAGCTGTTGATGATCACTACGGAGGGAGTCGTCATAAGGACCAGCTGTTCCAGCATCTCGATTCTTGGCAGAATTACGACCGGTGTGAAGATCATGGATCTGGCTGAGGGTGTGACTGTGGCAAGCTTCACCAAGGTGAAGGAGGATCCGGAGGCAGAAGAATCCACTGAGGAATCTACGGAGGAGTCCGCTGCCGATACCTTTGAGGATCCTGTTGACGGTGCTCCTGAAGAGCCCTCTGAGGAATCTGAATAAATGACGAAACGGGAACTGGCAATTGTCGTCATTGAGAAACTGAAGAAGGAATATCCTGACGCGCACTGTACGCTCGCCTATGAAGATGCGTGGCAGCTGCTGATCAGTGTGAGGCTTGCAGCCCAGTGCACGGATGAGCGCGTGGACCGGATTACACCTTTGCTGTATGAGGCATTTCCTACGGTTGCCGCTCTCGCAGAGGCGGACGAGAGGGAGATTGAGGCGATCGTCCGTCCCTGCGGGTTAGGGAAGAGTAAGGCCAGGGACATATCGAGGTGCATGAAGGTTCTGCACACGGAATATGACGACAAGGTGCCCTCGACCTTTGAAGAGCTGCTTGCCCTGCCCGGCGTCGGGCGAAAGAGCGCGAATCTCATCATGGGGGACGTGTTCGGAAAGCCGGCGATCGTGACGGATACCCACTGTATCCGTCTCAGCAATCTGATCGGGCTTGTGGATGACCTGAAGGATCCTTATCGGGTTGAGAAGGCGCTTAGGGAGATCATTCCCCCGGAAGAAGGAAATGATCTCTGCCATCGTTTTGTCCATCACGGGAGAGCGGTGTGTGTCGCCCGGCGGCCTCAGTGCGGGAAATGCTGCCTAAAGGATGTGTGTCGATATTATCGATCAGGGACATGAGGAAATAGAATGACTTACCAGGAAGCTTGTGAATATTTGGGCAATATCCCACCCTTTATACCAAAAAAACTGGCTCCTATGGAGGAGCCTTTTAATTTGAAGAAAATCACAATCCTTCTCCGCTATCTGGGGAATCCGCAGGAATCGCTGCGCTTTGTCCACATTACCGGATCAAATGGAAAAGGATCTGCCAGTGCCTATCTGACGCAGATTCTGACTGCTGCGGGATATCGGATCGGTCTCTACACGTCTCCTGCGATCAGGGAGATAAGGGAACGCATCCGGATCGGCAGTGAGCAGATCCCTGAGGACGCATTTGCTTCTTACACGGAGCGTGTGCGCAGGGTGTCTGACAGGATGGACAGGGAAGGGGAGGGATTTCCTTCTGAATTTGAGCAGATGACAGCCATCGCTTTGCTCTATTTTCTGGAACAGAAATGCGATCTTGTGGTTCTGGAGGTTGGGCTTGGGGGAAGGCTGGATGCCACGAATGTCATTC